>CAYNMY010000010.1:0-14469 GCA_964398275.1 uncultured Armatimonadia bacterium
GCGGGTCACAACCATCTGCCCGGCAAATGTGATGCGCTGAGCGGGTCGGGGGCCAGTCCGGAATCACGCGGCGAGTCTCGTGCCGCCCGGCGAACTGATAGACAGGCGATACCGAGAGCCCGCTTCTGGCGAGAAGCGGGTTCTCTATACCTGGTCGAGGGCGCCGGCTGGGGCCGACACAGTAGCGGTGCTGCGCAAGGTCACCGAGGCATTCTCATAAACGCCGCGCGCCGCGAGGTGATTGAACGATGAATGTGATAGTAATAATGATGGATACGCTGCGCCGGGATTTTGTGGGCTGTTACGGGAAGCCCGACATCCACACGCCCGCAATGGATGCCTTCGCCCGGAAGTCCACCATTTTCGAGAATGCCTATACCGGCTCGTTTCCCACGGTTCCGATGCGCAAAGACTGCTTTACGGGGTTCTGCAAGTGGCCGGTCTATGGCTGGACGCCGATGACCGACGACGAAGTCAGCATCACTGATTGCCTCAATGAGGCAGGATACCACACCGCTCTCGTTATGGACACGCTCAACATGGTCCCGGCCAACTTCCCCCGGGGCTTTGACGATTTCGAGCTGATTGCTCCGCCCGAGGGCCACGAAGCCCTGATGGAACAGATCGAGATGCCGTGGCCCGAGGAGTATGCGCGTGAGAAGGGTCGTCACTATATACGGGACCTGGCGCGTACGGCTCACTACCGGCACGAGACCGACTGGGCGGTAGCGCGGACCATGTTGACGGCCGGCGAATGGCTCGAAGATAACTACAAGCGGGACAAGTTCTTCCTGTGGGTGGACACCTTCGAGATCCACGAGAACTGGCAGGCGCCGGACTACCTCACGGAGCTCTATAGTCCCAACTACCAGGGCGTTGACTATTCCTATCCCAACTATAGTTACACTGATATTTACAGGCAGAGCGAGATAGACCGCCTGCGCGCGCGCTACGCCGCGGAGGTGACACTCACCGACCACTGGGTGGGGTATCTGCTGCGCACGGTTGAGGAGATGGGCCTGCTGGATAATACCGTGGTGGTGCTCATCTCCGACCACGGGATGTACCTGGGTGAGCACAAGCGGCTGGGTAAGCACGCGGTGGTCGCCGAAGACTCCTGGCCACTGTACCGGGAAGTCGCCGCCCTACCCTTGATTGTCCATGTGCCGGGGCTGGATGCACCCAGGCGGGTAAAGGCCCTGGCCCAGCCCGCGGACCTGTTCGCCACGATTCTTGATGCCGCATGTGCCCGGGGGCCCGATGTCTTTGGCAAATCCTGGCTACCGTTGTTGCGGCGAGAAGTCCGCAATAACTGGGACTACGTGTTCACCTCGCGCCATTGCGGGGACGGCCCCGGGGCGGATCCGAATCGCGTCTCCCATATCAACGTCTACTCGCGGCGGTGGTCGCTGACGGTAGGACGTGAACCCTTCGAGGCCGAGTTGCACGACCTCAAGGCTGACCCCGCACAGCAGGAGAACGTGATCCGGCAAGAGCGGGCAGTTGCCGAGAAGATGCTCAAGGCGCTGCGTGGGTTTATGCGGCGAGTCGGTGCCGAGGAAGAGCACATCCAGGCCTACGCCAGAATGTAAGCCGAGTCTCCAGGCTAGTTGCTCTGTTCAAAGTGCGACGGGCCCTGCAGTCACCAGCCAGCGTCGCGCCGCCGCTCTTCAATCAGGCGAAGCCATTCTGCTATCAGGCTGCTCTGGTACACGCTTGAGGGTCCACTGGCGGCGATATCCCAGAGCACGCCGTAGTCCTCTGGTCGGGAGGCATATTGCTGGACGGTCAAGTTGAACTGCCCGGCAGCCTGGAAGTGCTGGAAGGCGGCGTCCAGTTCTCCGTTCGCCGCGGCGAGCGCTCCCCGCACGATCTCGCGTAGCGCGCTGAATTCGTGGAAGGCATAGTCAACCGTGGTGTGGAGATGGTCCAGCCGGCGGCTTAGTGCGCAGTCCTCGGCGTATTGGCCCCGCAACGCTTCTATTGCCGCTTTGGCCTGGCCCAGATAGTCTGCCGCTCGTTCGGCGTATGCCACCAGTTCCGCGCTGGGTGTCTTCCCCGGCTCCATGTGGCGCTTGCCCTCAAGCAAAGGGCTGTCTATCCAGTAGTGGTAGTCGTTCTGGCCCGCCTCGACCAGCGCATAAATGTCAGCGGCCTCCTGCGCGCACGGGCCGTAGAAGGTTGCGAAGAAGTCATCAGTCAGCTCCCGCAGATCGGCGTCGGCATCCCACATCAATCGTCCCAGCGCTATCCAGTTCAGCGACTTCGGCCACCAGCCCATATACGCGCAGGGCAACTCGAATCCGTCCAGGCCCTCCTTGCGGAAGAACTGGAGGTCCTCTGCCAGTACAGGCAGGGGCAGAAGATGAACCCCGAGGAGCAGATGCCGGGCATATTTCTCGTGCAGGATCATACTGCAGCCACGCTGTGCACAGACCTGGCGCCACTTTGCGACATTGCTGCGGAAAGTCTCGGACGTGCGCGGGTCGTCGAAAGGCACGGCAAAATCGCGGCCCCACGGCGAGACCGTGATAGTCATCCCCTCCAGCGGTAGCTCGTGTTCGGGGAGCTCGACGTGCCTGCCATAGGCGAAATGAGTGACCCGGACGTGGGGCACCTCTTCCGCCAGGCGTGTGAAGATCTGGTTGCCCACCTCTATGTAGCGGTCAGGCACGGCGGTGTCGGCGCACCTGGGGCAGGAGCACCATCCGGCCACATCATTGGGCCAGGGCGCGAAATAGGTAATCTCCGGGTTAGCTTTCAGGAACGCGACGAGGCCGGCCAGATAATGTTTAACCGCCGCCGGCTGGCGGGTGCAGAACTGTTCGCGCTTGTGGCCATCACCGTCCGTGCTGATCTTCCACTCGGGGTGCTCCTCGAGGTCCTGCTCAGTGACAAACATGTGCATGCAGTGGCCGCCGACGCCTACCTCCAGGCCTCGCCGCCGCAGTTCGGGCATAACCGCCCGGTACCCGTCCCAATTCGTGTAGCAATCCCAATTGTGGTCGAGGCCGAACTGCAGAATGTTCAGCCGCAGCTTCGGCATCCAGGCCACCACCTGCGCGAGCTTGCCCATGACCTCATCGGCCAGAGGCGTGCCCGCGGGCCCCAGGTCGTAAACCAGATAGCGCCGCATGCGCACCGAGAAATCCGGCTCTTCGAGGTCCGCTATTCCCCTGGCAATGAGGGCTGTAACGTCAGCGGCGGACATTTCCGGAACGAGTTCCTCTTCCGGGTCGGGAGTATACCAGCGGCAGCCTACGTACTTCTCCAGGAAATGGTAGACGGCATACACCGTGGCCCGCGGGCTGTTACCCAGCAGCACCAACTGTTCGCCCACAGTTCCCACGGCGAAGGCCTCGGGGCCGTGGCCGCTGAGACGTTCCGCCACAGCCGTCGGCGCCTCCCCATCGTCAACGGCAGCCACCAGGAACTGGCCGTCGCCTTCACTCACCTCGGCCTCAGTTCCGGTTGCGCGCGTCAAATATCTGGACAACTCCTCGGCGGCGAACCTTACCGGTTCAGCGGCTTCTGGTCGCACTTCAATCTGCACGAAGTCCACTTCCCTTCCTGGCAAGTGTAGGAAAAGTCGCTCCATACTATAGCAGGAGGAGGTGGGAGTCAAGCGGCGAATGTGGTAGAATTGACGTTGACACCGGACGAAAAAGCGGTTTGAGGAGGCTTAGTCTATGGCCAGCAAGCGATGTCGGGAGAGAGATGTTGTGCAGTATGACTTCTCCGGAGCCGAGCCGGCCAGTGCGCTCAGTCACGATGTGCACTGGCCGCAGTGGCGACTGGTGCCCTGGGAGTCGGATGTTGCCTCGGGCCAGGCGCTGTGGGCATACCACGACCGTGTCGAGACTCTTTCTTTGCCGCTTAATGTCGAAGGGTGGCACGCGATCTCGGTGGGGCTGTGGTCACCCCCCAACACGAACACGCGCATGCGGCTGAGGCTAAGCGGTGACGACAAGTGGGAGGAGCTGTGGGTCAGGCAGCCCTGCCAGTGGTGCGATGAGGCGGACAACTCGGTAAGTCCCTATTACTTCGAGGAGCATTTCTGGCGGCTGGCCGATCTGAGTGGGCGGAATCTGGAGATCGCCGGCACCGAGGCTGGCAGCGGCCTGGGTTTTGTCCGCCTGATTCCGCTCACCGACGATCAGGTAGAGGCTGTTGGTGACTCCCGGCGGGTGCCGTGGTTGTGGACGATAGATGGACACGGCACTTTCAGTGGAACCAAGGACCCGCCTGCACGGGCCGTGACAGACGACATTGACGCGTTCAGTGGCAGCGACTTCACCGAACTCTCCTGGTGCATTGTGGGTGCAGACCTGGTCAACTACAACACCGGCGTGGGCACCCGCTATGGCGCGGCCGGGGGGCCCTGCATCAATGAGCTGTATGAGAGTATTGCCAGGAATATTGGACGATTGCTGGACGCAGGCCAGGATCCCGGTGCGGTTGCGGTGGAGCGTGCGCGCAAGCACAAGATGAAGGTCTGGATAGCGCAGCGGATGCAGGCGTTTTTGGGGGAAGCCCCTTTCGACTCGGTGTTCGATTCCCAGTTTCGCCTGGACAATGCGCAATGGGCCTGCGTGACACGTGATGACAGGTGCCTGATGCAGATGAGCTTTGCTTTTCCCGAAGTCCGCCGCCATCTGATCGAGATTCTGTGCGAGGTACTGGTCCATCGGCCTGACGGGATCCATCTCATCTTCAATCGGGGCATCCCCTGCAGCTACTTCGAGAAGCCGGTAGTTGATGAATTCCGGGAGCTGCATCAGATTGACATTCGCAATCTGCCACCGCTGGACCCTCGTGTCGTCACCTTTCGCGCGCAATACCTGACCACGTTCCTGCGCGAGTTGCGCGAGTTGATGGACAATAGCGGACACTCCGCAGTGAAACTGGCTGTGAATTGCTTTCAGAATCGTGAGATCAACGATGAATTCGGCCTGGATGTGGTGACATGGGTGCAGGAAGGCCTGGTGGATCGGCTTATGCCCTTCCGGTGGGAGTGGCGCTGGGATGACCAATATGACATGCGGTTCTGGTCGGAGGTCATTAGGGGCACCGATTGCGAACTGTACCCCTTCTCGTACAACGGCAACATGGAACGCAAAGACCTGCCCCAACAGCACCGTCAGCGGGCGTTGGAGCTGATCCGGGCGGGGGTAGACGGCCTGTGTGCGTG
The DNA here is from genome assembly GCA_964398275.1 of uncultured Armatimonadia bacterium. Lineage (GTDB taxonomy): Bacteria > Armatimonadota > Zipacnadia > Zipacnadales > Zipacnadaceae > JALGTD01. Next base: position 5,192 of record CAYNMY010000010.1, read on the forward strand.
GGATGGGCCGCCGTATTTGGGCACGCTGAACCTGGGTCGGCCTGCAGAACTGGAGGTGTGGGAAGAGGTATCTAAACCTCTGCCCCAAGCTCGTATTCACACCATCCGTGAGATTGTGGTGGACGAGTGTCCGCCGATCTATGGATTCTAGTCAATACTGGAGTGATGTGATGGTTGATATAGACGGTACCGTACGCAGTGTAAGTGGCGAGGCGCTCAAGGGCATTGCCGTGAGCAATGGCGAAGAGGTGGTCAAGACTGATAGCCAGGGACGGTTTCGCCTCCGGGTGGATCCGCAGATTCACCCGTTCATTTTCGCCACCCGCCCGGATGGGTTTGCCGATCGCGGCTGGTACGTGCGGACCCCTGCGGCTGACGGGCAGGTCGAGCTGGTACTTGAGCCGCCGGCACAGCGCCCGTCGGCTAACCGGACGGTGCGGCTTGGGCACATCACTGACATCCATCTGGGAGTTCACGTATGGGTGCCGCCGCGCAACTTCCGCCGGGACCTTTGTCACATCCAGGAAACTGACCCGGACCTCGATTTGCTGATTGCCACCGGCGACCTGACCGCCAAGGGTGATGTCCCCAGTCTGCGGGCCTTCCGGGATATCGTGGCTCGCAACCCCCAGCGTATCATTCCCGGGTATGGTGGGCATGACGGTCGCGACGAGCCGTCTTTACCTAAGATCCGTGGCTGGCAGGAGGTGATGGGGCCGACCAGCTTCTCGCTGGAAGTAGGCCGGTGGCATCTGATTCTCTGGGCGGATCAGGACTCCTGCTTTACTCCCGCGCTTGTGCCCATCAACCGCCGATGGCTGGAAGCCGACCTGGCCGCCGCCGCGGGCCGGCGTATCATCCTGGCCCAGCACGAGCAGCCCACTGACGAGCTGTTGAGGTTCGTAGCCAAGCGGGGCGTTGAGGTGGTCCTGTTTGGTCATGTCCATTCTTCCAAGTGCTACGAACACGCCGGTGTGCTGGTGTTGGGTACGCCGCCGCTGGTCTTTGGCGGGCATGATACCATGCCCCGGGGATATCGGCGGATTGAGCTGGGCCGCAGCAAGCTGAGCAACTGCTACCGTACCTTCATCCGGCGGCCGCGCCGCAAGTCGAAGTCGAACCGGCGGTTCAATATCGTCTGGCAAGCCCAAGCGCCGGCTTGCCTGAACCGGGGGCAGCCCCTCATTACCGGTGACGATGTGTTTATTCCGCTGGCTGACGAGGAGTATCGCGGCCGGTCGGGAGTGCTTTGTCTGAGCACCGACAAAGGTCGGCGAAAGTGGCTCGCGCCGACCGAGCACTCGGTACGGGGCAGCCTCGACCTGGCCGACGGATTACTGCTGGCCGTGACGCAGGCGGGCGAGGTCCTCGCTTTAGATAAAGCGACGGGCAAAAGAGTCTGGTCGCGAAAACTCGAGGGTTTTCCGCACCGTTGGATTCATTCGGGCCCGGCGGTCATTGACGGTGTCGTGGTCGCCGGCAACGGTGCCAGGGGCATTGAGGCGTTCGATCTGCCCACCGGCAAGCCGCTGTGGCGTTGGTGCCATCCTGCAAAACTGGTGGATTGGCCTCACTATGTCCGGCCGATACCTCTGGGGCATCGGGTCGCCATTGCGGTTCGGGGCGTTGGTGTCTCCTGTCTATCGGCTCGAACAGGGCGGCCAAGCTGGCACTTCGCGGCCCGCTACGATAACGCGCTACCGGCGCCGCTACTGGCGGGCAACAGGTTACTTGTACCCGAGGGGCGGGGTAAGTTCCACGCGGCGGACTCCCGTCATGGGCGGCGGTTGTGGACGCGGCATACTAGTGGTCCCACTGATCGTCCCGGTAGCAGTATTGTGGGCTGGACTTGCGACAATGAAGTGCTGGTGTTCAATACTGCAGAATGGCGTCAGCGAGGAACCGCCCAGTGCCGCCGGGTTACCGATGGTAAGCCACTGTGGGAATTTGAGTACGAGAAGGATCTTGCTGATATGCTCGAATACTCGCGGGGTGGGCACCAGGCGCTGGCTCCGCCGCTATTGACTGAGCAGGTGGTTTATCTGGCGGGCCTGGATGGGAGGCTGGTGGCGCTGGAGCGTATGACCGGCCAGCGCCTGGGCTCATTCGACCTCGGTGAACCGATCGTCTCAACGGCCCTACTCGATGAGCGTTCCCTGGTGGCAGTAACATATCCCGGCTCTATCGTTTGCCTCAATGTGCCTGTGCCGTCGGCACGGCAGGATAATGCGGACGCCTAGTCGAAGAGAAAAGAAAAGGTAGTCCCCGTCCACACCCCGAAGAGTATCAGCGGCACGCTCTTGCGCGTTGTGACAACCAACAGTATCGAGGAGACCCAGGCAATGAAACCTGATCTTGATGCCCACTTTCCCCGGACAATGGACCTCGCCGAGGGCTAGGCATCTCCCCCGCGCAGACCGTGCCAAGGAGTTTGCTTTCCCAAGACGAAGCCGAAAAGATGCCCGCTTAGCTCCACGTCAAGGCCCGTTTCGCGCAGCAACATTAACAGGGGCCTCCGGCTGTATCGGCGGTAGTGCGTGAAGTTGAAATAGCTGCAAGAAAGCCACTGATAGGCCGGCTTCGTGGTTGACTTGAACCCCCTCGCGCCGTAATCTATCTGTGCAACAGTCTCATGACAAGATGAATCTGCGAAAGCCAGTTGGGGGGATATTGATGCGGATTGGTATTGCCAACGCTAACCTCAACCCCACCGGCCCGGTGACCATAGACGGCTTCGGCTCCCGCGACCGGCCCTCCGAGGGCATCGAGCATGACATTGAGGGCCAGTGCGTGGTTTTCGATAACGGGCAGACTCGGCTGGGGATAATGGTGCTGGATCTGCTGGCTGTGGACGACTACCTGCTAGTGCCCATCCGCCAGGCGGCGAAGAAGCTGGGCATTGCGCCCGAGCGGATGATGGTCAACACCTCCCACACCCACGCCGCCCCCAACGTCACGCCCTGCCGCAGCTTCATGCAGTCCTACGAGGACGAGTATCTGACGGCCACTCGTGATAAGCTGTGTGATCTTATCGCCGCTGCGGTGGATGATTTACAGGAAGCCAGGATAGACTACACTGTCGGCACCTGCGCGATGGGCATGAACCGTCGGCGCAAGGGCACCAGTGGCCTGCGGCCCAACCCCGATAAGCCAATTGATCTGGACGTGCCCGTGCTGCGGGTGCTCGGTCCCGAGGACAAGGTGCGGGCGGTATTGTTCTCGTACGCCTGTCATCCCAGCATCATCGCCGGCTACGACATCAATTCGGACTTCCCGGGCTACGCCCGGGACCTGCTCGCCGAGACGATCCCCGGCTGCCAGCCGATATTCCTGCAGGGCTGCGGGGGTGACGTAAAGCCGCGCAGCCTGGACCCACTGACCAAGACCTTCGCTATGGATGACTTGCCGGCAGTTGCGGAGCTGGGCCACGAGTTAGGCCGTGCGGTGCTGGCCGCGCTCTGTGGGACATCGCAGCCGCTGGGTGAGGAGCTGGCCGCCGCCGGTGAGTTTGTGCAGATCCCGTTTGGGCCGCAGCCCACTAAAGAGGAGGTCGCGGCGGCCCAGCAATCGGCTGGCGCCCGCAAGATCTGGGGCGATGCGGTGCGTCGGGTCTGGGATTCGGCCCACAAGCTGCCCTACCAGCTCCCCCTTGAGCTGCAGGTCTTCACCATCGGCGGCGTTTACCTGGTGGGCGTGGCTGCGGAGGTTTGCGGGGAGGTGGGCCTGCACATAAAGCAGGCGCGCAGCGCCCGCACGGTCTGGCCACTGGGCTACACCAACGGCGGCTGGGACTACTTCGCCCCTGAGTCGGCTCACACCGAGGAAGGGTATATCGAAGGCTACGAGGTCAAGCGCAGCTTCACGGACACGATCTGGCCGTGGGTACAGCCGCTGGGCTTTTCGGTTGACTCCGAACAGATCATGCTGGAACACGTGGTGCGGATGGTCGAGTCGCTCTAAGCAGGCCGTCAAGTATATTTGAGCACTGTCAACAAAAGGAGCGTTGGTTATGAATGTGGGCCTTGCCAATACCGTTATTACCCCCGAGCGCTCGGTCTGGTTGGCCGGATTCGCGTCACGGACCGAGCCGTCGGACGGAGTCTACAATGACCTGGAAGCCTCGGCGGTGGTCTTCGAACGCGGCGATATGCGCATCGGGATTATGGCGCTCGACCTCATTGGCGTTGATGAGTTTCTGCTTGAGCCGATACGCGAGGCGGCGGCAGATTTGGGTATCGCGCCGGAGCGGATGCTGATAAACTGTAGCCACACGCACTGCGGACCGGCTTGCGCAGCCCGGGCCGGGAGATGGCGGGGGGGGGACGAGCAGTACCTGGCCGATCTCAAGGGCAAGCTGTGTGCCTTGCTCGAGGAGGCGGTAGCCGACCTGCAGGACAGCAAGCTGGACCACACCGTCGGCTGCTGTACGTTGGGCATCAACCGGCGGCGGCTGCCTGAAGATAGCACCACGGCCGCGATGCTGCCCAACCCGGAGGGGCCTGTGGACACGGATGTGCCGGTGCTGCGGGTGCTGACCCCCGACGGGCAGGTGCGCGCAGTGCTGTTTTCCTATGCGTGCCACCTGACGACGATGGGCGGGCAGAAGATCGGCACTGACTATCCGGGGCCGGCTCGGGAGCTGTTGCGCGAAAAGATCCCCGGCTGCCTGCCAATCTTCTTGCAGGGGTGTGGGGGAGATATCAAGCCGCGCAATGTCACCGCCCAGCGCACCTTCGCCTCCGGGCCGCTGGAGATGGTTTATGAGATTGGCCACGAACTGGCCCGGGCGGTGATGGCCGCCCTGTGCGGCGAGCTGGAAGCGCTGGGCGCAGGGTTGGCCGGCATTAGCGGGATGGCTGACTTGCCCACCCGGGGCGATCCCACCGAAGAGCAGCTTGCCGCCCGTGAACAGGGCGATAAGTGGGAGCAGGCCTGGGCGGCGGCGGTCCGCAGGACCATCGCCGAAAAGGGCAAGCTGGCCGAAGATATGCCGCTGGAGGTCCAGGTGCTTAATATCGGCGGGCTTTACCTCCTGGGTATGGGCGGGGAGATTAGCTGCGAAATCGGCCTGGAGCTGAAGGAGAAGCTGGCTGATCTGAAGCTGTGGACGTTGGGCCACAGCAACCTGCTGCGCGGCTATGTCGCGTCTCGGGCCGCGCACACCGAAGGGGGCTACGAGGTGGAGAGCAGCTTTATCTACTCGGTCATTCCTGAACCAAGGCCGCTGGGCCTCAAGCCCGAGTCGGTGGGGATTTTGGTCAACAAGGGCATCGAGCTGGCGCGCTCGCTGTAGGAACAGACCTGCAGAGAAACGGGTGCAAATCGAGGTCTCCCAGGGTCGCCCTAAGCAGACTGAAGGAATGTAGCGACGTGTCAAGACCTGTGCGCGAATCCCGAGCAGACGGGAAGTGGACTAAGTGAATAGACCAACAATCATACGCTGGAGCATGTTCTGTGGTATCTGTTTGGCACTTGTGGTGGGTGCAACTGCAAGCTGGGCGGATGCGCCCACAATCGTGGTGATCCGGGAGGACGACGGTCAATTCGACGATGACCGCGGGCACGTAAGCAGCTCCAGTGGTGTTCTGAAGAAGGTGCTGGCGGTTGAGTATGACCCCGAGCAGATCCAGAGCGCCTGGGTCACGTATCAGATGAAAATCCACCCCTACCACGTCGCCACCAAACGGTTGTGCAGCGGGCCGGGGAGCTTGAAATGGAACAACCTGGTCATCCGGGTCAACGACCAGGAGGTGCTGAATGATAACCTCGCGGTGCACGCGACAGCGGGCTGGCATGAGGTGCAGATCCCCCCGGAAGTGCTGCGCGTGGGCGACAATGAGATCACTTTCACGCTGGAGGGGACCGGCGGATACTTCTACATGGCGGTAGACGGCAGCGCGCCGCTGGGCCACAGTTTAGTCAGTATCAACAAGGGAAAGACCTTCGAGGTTGGCATTCATCCGGGCAAGCAGCCGCCGGTGCCCGGCGAGTTCATGGTGCGGCTGAAGCTGGCGGTGGCCGACGTGGTGCGACCGCAGATCGAAGTGCGCGACGGTCACGGCTACGGCTGGCTGGAGGTGGAGGACCTCTTCTCCCGCACCAAGCGCCACCAGCAAGGCTGGCTGGCTATTCCCTGGACGCGTGGCGAGAATGCACCCAGTCGCGAGTTGACCGCCCACATGCAGGGAGACGGGTCCTTTTCGTACGCGTTCGATCTGCCCCAGGCCGGGCCCTGGCTCGTCTGGGTCCGGGCATGGGAGGACGGATTTTATCAGGGCTACTTCACTCTGGCCTGGGACGGGGAGGAGTTCTTCGACAGCCGCGGCCAGGCGGAATTCACCAGCGACGCGAAGCTCCGGGTCGAGTGGCTGAAGGCCGGCCCCGTCCAACTGGCCGAGGGGACGCACGAGTTCACCTACTCCGTCAACGGCCCGTGCGGTCACATGGCCGATGCAATAGTGCTGACCACCGACCCGGACTTCGTCCCCGACGAGACCGCTCCACTGCGGCGAATGCCTGTCCCCGAGAAGCTTGTCCCCCCCGAGGGCCTAACCGACCTGACGCCCGGCCTGTTTCCCGACCCGCCGCCCTTCCCCTGGGCCCCTCCGCTGGCCGGTGAGCCGCTGCGCACGCTGTGGGTCTGCGGCAACGCCCAGGCGCGGGAGGTCCTGGAGATCTCGCGTCGCCTGGATATGGAGATGGACGTAGTCGGATACAAGACCCGCTATCTGGGAAGTGGCATATTCGGCGGCGACCTGGACCTGGGCAAGGGTGATCTCATCTACGATCTCCTGACCTCGCCCCGGCAGTATGATGTGGCCGTGCTCGTGCGCGTGAAGTACGACCACATCGCTCCCCACATCTGGGAGCAGTTACTCGACCGCGTGCGCAAGGGTATGGGTCTCATCATCGTGCAGTCTCGCCGCGATGACGCTCCGCCGCCGGAACTTGCGGCAGCCTTCGAGAAGCGAGAGAAGCTGGATTTCCCCGCGCTGCGATCTCCCGTCGAGCTACAGCACCTCCGGGGCAACCGGATGGCCCGCTTGGGGCAGGGCCGGGTGGTCACCATGGGTTACATGCTCTATGGGATGATGGACCGCATCATTCAAGACCCCCCGGGCTTGCACGGTGCCTGGTGGGAGTACCCGCTCTCCCGGTGGGTGAAGCTGCTGCTGGCCGCGGCTGGCCGGCAGGAGGGGCAGCCGCAGATTACCGCCTTCAGCCTGCCCAAAGAGACCGCGCCCGGACCGGAGGTAACGGCGGCAGTGAAGCTCAGTGGCGGCGAGGCCGGGCTGCGCACTGTCCACCTGAAATGGACGGTCTGCGGGCCTTTCGATGCGTTTAGACAAGCCGGGCAGACCCCGGCAATGGGCCTACCACCGGGCGACCGGGAGATTGAGGTAGCCCTGCCCACCAGTACCGAGGGCGGGACATATCGCGTCACGCTGCGCTTGACAGATGGCCAGGATCGTGTCCTGGACTTCGCCTCCCTGCACTTCGAGGTCATGCCGTCACTGCGGCTGGCGGGCCTGGCCCTGCCCGAGGAGCCGATCCAGCCGGCAGGCGCGCTGCCGGTGACGCTCTCGCTTGCCAACGCGGGCGAGGCCGCCCAGCCAGCGCGCGTCGAGGTGGAGGTTGAGGGCGCGCATAAGCGGCTGCTCGCGCGCCAGGAATTCGCCCTGAGCGTCGAGCCGGGGGAGAGCGAGGTAACGCGGAAGATCAATCTGCTGCCCGATGCCGGCATGTTCGCCACCGTGCATGTCAGGATGCTGAATGACCGCGGCGATCTTGTAGGCCAGGCTGAGGCCCGCGCCTTCGTCCAGCAGCCCGCCACCTACGATGACATCCACCTGCAGTGCGCACTGGGCAACGCCGAGGGGCTGGAGTATCTGCGCCCGTTGTACGTGCGGCTCTGGCACGAGATCGGCGTGGACCTGCTGCATCCCTGCGCCGACTGCGTGACGGGTAACGAATTCGGGATGCGGGCGGCGTTGGCGTTCAGAATGACCAGCAGCGGCCACCCTTCGATCAATGAAGCCGGTGTCCGCGACCCCTGCCTCCACGACCCGGCCTTCTGGGCGGATATCGAGGCGGGACTTCGCCGCAATGCCCAAAGGCTGGCACATTGGTCGCCGCTGGCGCTGGGCCTGGGTGATGAGATGTCCCTGGGCGGCAGGGAGGTGTGCTTCGGCGAGCACAGTCTGGCCACCTTCCGCCGGCATCTCGCCGAGACGCACCAGACTCTGGACCAGCTCAACGAAGTATGGGCGACGGATTTTGCGAGCTGGGAGGAGGTAATGCCCTGGCGCGCGCCGCAGGCCATGCAGCGGCCCGACAACATCGCGCCCTGGCTCGACTTCCGGGTATTCATGGCCAATAGCTTTGCCGATTCCATCGCCCGAATGATGACCGCGGTCCGCGATGGTGCGCCGGGCGTTGTGGTCGGCGGGGTGAATCCCGTCAGCGAGAACTGGGTGAACGGGGCGTTCTTCTCGCTGGTGATGCCTCGCCTGGACTTCGCCGAGTGCTACCCGCGTTTCTACGACTGGGGGCGCAGTTGGTTCGGCGTGCCCCGCCATGCCTGGACCTGGACCGGCTACGCCCGCTCGGCGGCGAAGATTGCCAATGACTGTTGGTTGGTCCCGACCTACGGGGGTTCGATGATCGGTCTGTACGGAGTCAATCGGGAGGAGTACGGCACGTTTACCCCGGCGCTCGGCCTGGGCCCGCGCGCCCAGTGGATCAAGCAGATTACTCCCGCCCTCACCCAGGGCCCCGGCAAGCTGGTGATGCTGGCTGACCTCGATCCCGAGCCGGTCGCCATCCTCAAGTCCTACCGCAGCAAGATGGCCTTCGCCGTGCTTCGTGGTGCCCCGAGCGGTAATGCAGATGCGCAGCGCTGGGCCGGCGAGTTTGACCTCTTCCTGCGCGGCTACGCAGGCCTGGTGGGGGGGCTGGACATTGGCTACCGCTTCGTGGACGAGGACCAGGTGGAGAACGGCGAGCTGGCGAAGTTCCGCGCTCTGATCATGCCCCAGTGCGTCTCGCTTTCCGATAAGGCCTTAGCTGAGGCCGAGGCGCTAATCGAGCGCGGCGGTGTCGTGGTGCGGGACGATGACTGTGGGACGCTCGACGAACACGGTCGGGCACGCCCCGGTGACCTCCCGCCGCGGCTTACTCAAGAGGCCCTCGTCTTCCCGTCCAGGCCGCCCCAATCCACCCCGGAGAACCGCACCGCCCTGGCCGACGCGGAGCTGGAATACGCCGACCGCGAGGAC
>CAYNMY010000011.1:0-13636 GCA_964398275.1 uncultured Armatimonadia bacterium
ATAATCAGGTCGTACATTGACTCGTAGTGCGCGGCGAAGCCGTGGTGGTTCTGGACGGCAATCGTGCAGCCGTAATCCGCCGCCCGCTGCGCGCACTCACGCAGGCCCTTGACGCACCGCTCGTAGGTCTGCCCGTGGTTGAGCTTCTCGTGCCGATACGCGGTGAAGACGCGGATAATCTCGCCGCCGAGCTGCTGGGCGATGCGCGCGAGCTCCGTGACGTAGGCAATCTGCATCTCGCCCAGCGGGATATCCGGGTGGTCAGCGTCCGCGCTGAAGTCAGTATATCCGGCCATTGCCGCACACTCGATGCCCAGCGTGGCCATCTGCTCCTTGAGGCGCTTGAGGTCGTCATCGTCATAGTCGAGCACTGACAGATGCGGGCGCTTGGCGACGATTTCGACACCCTCGAAGCCGAGCCTGGCGGCACGCTGAATCGTCTCGGCCAGGGTCAACCGCGCCTGGCCCGGCCACACCCCGGCGTAGCTTACCGTATGCAAAGCGGGTCTCATTATGCCCTTCCCTCCCGTTCATTTGCCGGTAGACGTACGGTTATCCGCACCGTGCGGATGTTGAAGTGGGCGTCATTCCACCAGCCCTCGCGATTCTCCAGCGGAACGTCGGGGCCCTCGCCGGGGCCGACGGTCACGTCGAGCTGGCCAGCACCCATGATGGTGACCTTGCTGCAGTCGGGAATCTCAAAATAAGCGCTGCACAGCCCGGCATGGCGACTGCCCTCATCGAAGGCCGAATTGGGCGTCCACTGGTAGAGGTGCTCACCCCACAGGTTGGTCTGCTTGAACTTCACGCCCGTGCGGCCGTACTTCCATTCCACCGGCTCGCCCCACACGTATATCGTCCCCGGCGGCGTGCAGGGACTGCCGATTACCGCGACGGCGATGATCGGCTCTTCCTCTTCAATCGTAATAGCGCCGAACGGCGGGATATCCAGCTCCACGCCATCGGGGTGCGGTCCGGTGCCGGTGCCTTCGCGCCCGTAGTCAACCCGGACGTTGGGGTAGTTGAATGGCGCTTCGTACTCGTAATAGCCGACCGAGTAAGCGATGCGTTCCTGGGCAGTGCCCTCGACGCCCATAATCTGGGCCTGGCGTTCCAGCTCTGTTAGACCCTCGCCCTCTTTACGCTCCGGATTGTGCACCCGCACGCGGGACGGATACTCCCTCGATGACTTTATCCTGAGCGGTTCCACGGCAGACCACCTACCTGGAGAAGATTGTACCTGCCAGCCAACCGAATTACAGCTTGCCCTTGGTCGAGGGGATGTCCTCGGTGCGCGGGTCAAGCTGGGTGGCCTGGTCCAGCGCCCGGCCAAAGGACTTGAACGCGGACTCGATGATGTGGTGGCTGTTGATCCCGGCCTGCTGGATCAGGTGCAGGCTGATCCCGGCGTGGGCGACGAGCGCCGCAAAGAACTCGCGCACCAGCTCGGTATCGAACTCGCCGACGCGGGCCGTCGGCAGGTTGAGATTGTAGGCCAGGTAGGCCCGGCCGCCGAAGTCCAGCGCCGCGACCACCAGCGCCTCGTCCATCGGGCAGGCCGCCCGCCCGAACCGGACCATACCGCGCTTATCACCGACCGCCTCGCACAGCGCCTGGCCCAGGACGATCCCCACATCCTCGACGGTGTGGTGGGCATCCACTTCCAGGTCGCCTTCAGCGCGGACCTTCAGGTCAAAGTACCCGTGCCTGGCGATATGCGTCAGCATGTGGTCAAAGAAGCCCACGCCCGTGGCGATTTCGCAATCACCCCGGCCGTCCACGGTCAGCTCCAAGGATATTGTGGTTTCTGCAGTTTCGCGGACTATCTCAGCTTTTCGCTCACTCATATACCTCACCTGACGCTAATGTGTTAAGCGGCGCCACTGACACAGCAGTCATCCTGGCACGATTATACGCCACTGGCCGCACCCGTGGCAAGTGTGAGGGCACGGTGGCCCGTCCCGGAGCTTGACAGTGGTGCGTTTGCTGCGGTAGAATTAGCCTGGTAATCTGTGTAAGAGTGGCCGGCAAAGCGCAGCAAAGCTAGACTGCGCTTAGCAAGGGCCAGTGGAGGTGCGCAGCAATGATGATCTGCCCAGTATGTGGCGCGCCCAATGGCGACGACGCCACGGCCTGTGCGACGTGCCTGGCTGTCCTCAGCGAGGCCGAGGACTCGCCGGCACCGGATGACACCGCACAAATGCCCGCAGTGACCTCGGAATGGTCAGGCGCTATCCTGCGCCAGGCGACTGATCTGCTACTGGCGGGCAAGAGCCGCGAGGTCGCTGGCCTCTGCCACGAGGTAATTGACCGCGAGCCCCAAAATGTCGCCGCATACGAGCTGCTGGGGATGGCCGAAGAGGAGAACGACAACCTGCATCTGGCGCTGCAGGCCTATGAACAGGTGGTCGCTCTGGAGCCCGAGCGCAATCTGGAAAAAGAGAAGATTTCGGCATTGCGGGAACAACTGGCCGCCGAGCAGCCCGAGAGCCTCGAGGATGAAGAGATGCGACGTATTCGGGCGCTCAACCGCTGGGCCACGGTGGTCCTCGCGGCCTCCCTGGCGCTTCTGCTCCTGGCAGTGGCCGCCATGTTCGTAATCAAGTCGCGCAACGTCCGCCTCGCGCAAGAACACAAAGAACAGGAATTTGCCGCCGCCATCGCCCGGGGGGAGAGACTCCTCGACGAAGGGCGCTATGACCGCGCTATGTTGGCCTTCCGAGAAGCCTACAATACTAAGAAAGGCACCAGCCAGGCGCGCCAGCTCTATGCTAAGGCCTACCAGGGCCGTCTGGCAGCGCTGGATCGAGATAGCCGCAGCATGGGCGGGAAGATATCCCTTGAGCCCCGGCTCAACCCGTTCGCCCCGATTCCGATTGGCCCCCAGCCGACTGACGCATCTGCCGCAAGCGCGGGGGGAGGCGCGGCCAGACGAGTTGTCCCACTACCCCCACGCGAGCGGGGAGGGGACTTGCCTAATCCGTTGCCCGAAGGGGAGCAAGGCCCGCTGACCTTCTTCCTGGACAGCAATGCCGGCCGACCCGCAGAGGATTCGGAGATAACTGCGGGGGGCACCGCGCTGCTACCGCCCGTGGACCAGGGCACTCCCGAACAGCCTCTGATCAACATCTGGGCCGCTGAGCCGCCGGTAACCAGCACTGCCCGGCCCTCCGCCGCAAAGCTGCGCGCCGATGCCTACGCCCTGCGCACGCAGGGCAAGTACGAGCAGGCCATTCCCAAATATGAGGCGGCCAAGGAGCGGTTTAGCGAGGAGATTAAACAGGATCCGTCCACCGCCGCGGCCAAGCAGACGGCCATCGAATCAATCGAGAAAGCGATAGAGATATGCAAGCAGCACGGCGGAGGTTAAAACCTGCGCAGATGTGCTGGGTATTCACAGTAGTGTTTTGGGCACTGCTGTTGGCGGCAGCGGTCTGCCCGGCAGCGCTGCCCACCGGCCAGGCCCCCTTGACCACTGGCACCGTCGCCACCCCTCCCCCGCAGGAAGACGCTGAGCTGGAACCCGACCTGTTGGCACCGGCTCGTTCTGCGCTGGCCGACGGACGGCCCGAGTACGCTCTGGAACTGGCGGAAGCCGCGCGGCGCGCCGGCGCGGATCGCGTGCAGGTCGTCCTGCTCAAAGCGGCGATTTACGCCCAGATGCAAAACACTGAAAAGCAACGGGAGATGCTCCAGGCAGCTATCGCCCTCGACGAGAGCCTTTGCCAGCCCCGGCTGCTGCTGGCCAGTATCGAAGAGCAGCGCGGCCTGTGGCAGCAGGCGGCACAGCTATACGAGGAGGCCATCGCGCAGAACAGCTCCTGCCGGAACGCCTACCTGCGACTGGCACGTCTGTACGAACAACACAACCGGCCGATGCGCAGCCTCAAGATTCTCCAACAAGGGGTGGCCGCCAACCCTAATGACATCGTGCTGCTGCTGGCCCTCGCGGATACTTGCCGAGAGCGCAACCTGCTCGAACTGGCGGAGACAGCCTACGGACGGCTTATAGTCCAGGGCGATAAACCGGCTCAGGCGCTGGCCTATCAGCACCTGGGCAGCATGTATACCGAAGTGGGCCAGTTCAGCGAGGCCTTTGACTGTTATGTGCAGGCCGAAGAACTACTCGAAAATCCGGGCAGGGTCGCCGCAGCGGGCTATCGCAAGATTTTTTCGGCTGCGGATGGAGCAATTCAGAGTGCATTGAAGAACGTCTGGCAACTCTTTACCGCTTTTATCGAAGGCGGACCAGTGGCACGCGAAGAGGCCTACCTGGCGTTGATCGAAGGTGTCGCTGAGATAGAGCGCATCAAGCAGTTCGGCGAGCAGGTCCCCGCGCCGGCGGGCCTGCGCGAGGTCCATGCCCAGCGCCAACTGTTCTACGCCGTCGCCCACGAGGCCGTGGTAACCGCTCAGATCTACCTGGACACTGGCGACACGAACCTGCTGACCACTGCCCAGCAGCGCCGGGCGCAGGCGGAGCAGGAGCGCCGACATATAACCGAATCGGGTGGGGCCGGGAGGGGATAAGCATCGCGCACCGATGCCTCCCAGTCCCTGGCAGACAGCAGCGAAGTTCCTGATTGTAAGCGGCCCGGGTTTACGTTCTATCTACCGGTGGTAACGTGTCTGGTGCTGAGCCTCTTGCTCAGCGGGCTGGTGACGCTGGTGGTGTTTTTGCTGCGCCGCTAGCCCGCGTAGTAACCTGGATAGCGCAGAGGAGTGTCGGACGAACAATGCTGATGCACGAGTGGATCAAATATCGAGAGCAGCAAGTAGAGCGAGCCAAAACCAAGAGCGACACCGGCGAGGCCGATGTAGCCGAACCCGGCGCCGCCACTGAACGTGACCACCGCGCCGAGGCACTCCAGGTCGCCGAGGAAGTGGGCCAGCGGGCCGACGAAGCCCAGGCCCGGCGCCTTCAGGCACTCATCTCGCGCCAGCAGCGCTTACCGCTGGAGGTAGAGGCGGATACTGCCGAGCGACGCCCTGAGCGCGGCCCTGGCGCCAAAGAGAGCCGCGACGAACTCATCGGCCGCCTGCTCGACCCGACCCTGACGCTCAGCGAGACGGCTACACTACTGGGCGTCTGTCCCACCACGGTACGCCGCTATACCAAGCGCGGGGTGCTTAGGTGCTTCCGAACTCCAGGCAATCAGCGGCGGTTCCGGCTTTCCGACGTACTTGATTTTATCGAACGCCAAGAAAGTTGACACCCGGCAACAGAGTTGAGTTGGCAAGGTCCCTGCGGCATTCATCGCGCCCGGAGGCTCCCGGATGGCCCAGCAAGTATTAGTGTTAGCCTCAGACGAACTCGCCCGATCCCTGGCATCTACTGGTATGGCCGGCGGCGCAGTGAGCTTGGTCTGCGTCCAGTCGGCTGACGATCTGCTGGCGGCTCTGCAGCAGCCCGCGGATGCGCTGCTGATCCAGCTTGAGGTCATCGCCGGCCGCACCGACGAACTACTGCGCCAGGTGCGGGCGGAGGTTCAAGCGCCGATTGTCGTCCTGGCCGCCGAGCCGGATGTGGACACCGTCGTGGCGGTGCTCGAGTGGGGCGCGGACGAATGTCTGCCGGCGGAGCTCTCGGCCCGCGAGATCATCACTCATCTGCGTGCCCAGATCCGCCGAGCTACCGAATACAGCCACCCGCTCGCCGAGACCAACGAGCTAACCATCGGGCCGCTGCAAATTGACCTGGCCCGCCACAGGGTAACGCTGGGCGGGCAGCCGGTCCAGCTTACTCCGCGAGAATTTGACCTGCTGGCCTACCTCGCCCGGCACGCCGGTCGGGTCGTACCCCGCGCGGAACTCATCGCCCAAGTGTGGGGTGCCGAGATCAGCGTCAGCAGCCGCAGCCTGGACGTCCACATCGGGCGTCTGCGCACCAAGATCGAATCCGATCCCCAGCAGCCTACCTTACTGCTCACTGTCGCCGGCGTCGGCTACCGCCTGGAAGCACCGTAAGCCGTCCCAGTCCGTAATCGTAAGTCTCTGCGGCCGTCGCCGGCCAGTCGCGACGGACGTTCTATTGAGGTTATCCCTTCGTAATCCACCAGTAACCCCACGGGAAAGCGCAGAAGAGCGTCGCTGCCAGCCGCAAGTGGTGAACTCGAGATGGACGGCGAACAACACAAGATAATTGCCCAGGCCGTGGCTGATGCCCTGGGCCTCGAAGATGCAACGATATTGGTGCTCGCGTCGGCATATCCTGATCGGATGCGCGCGGAAGATTCCCGAGAGGAATTCACCAGACTCGTCGAGACCGGGATATACGACTCCGCGGATACCTTTCCCGCCAGGCATAATACTCCCTTGCGGGTCGTGGAAATCAGGAACTATCTATGGGCGGCCCGCAGCTACCATCTCGACGGCAATGCTGCAATGCGCGATAAGTGGCTGGGCATCGCCCTGCATTTCATCGCTGATGCCATGTCTCCGTATGTGGCCGCCGACAGCGAAGACCGCCGGGAGTTTGAAATGCTGTGCGGACTATATACGAAGCCACAAACCTTTGCCGCGGTGGACTCCGGCGAGGAAATCCCACCGCACGACGTAGCCGATCACATTTGCCAGGCAGTAGAAACTCGACCCTCCCATCAATTCGACCTAAACTCCGCAGGTGTGCAACAGTGGTTGGCTCAGGTCTATCTGCTCTCATTACATGCGGCGCAAGCGATCTACGCCCCGCAATACCATCCACCGTTCCGCCAGAGGATAGACCAGGTGTTCCAGCAGGCAGTTGCCAAGCTACAGAAGATAGAGGAGGCACAGCAACGCGACAAAGCGGTACGTACCAAGCAGCAGTCCGTCAAAGCGGAGGCCGCCGCCAATAAATCGGCAATAGCGGAGCAGCTTAGCCGCCAAAAGCAAAGCCTGGCCACGCAGCTCACAGAACTCGACGAACAGGAAGCTCAGATCAGCCGCGAGCTAGAGCAAGAGTTACAGGGAGTCGGCCCTGGCTTGTCTGATACGGTTGTCGGACGCCTGGCTGTTCTAGTGTATCTCCTCTTCTCCGCGCTTGTGCTGGGATTAGCAGCGTATACAGCTTATTCTTTCACACAAATAACGCAAGCAGACCCGTCAAGTCCAACCAGCACGTGGGCGGGCCTGGGTACCATCGTTTTGGTCGTGCTCGCGATCGTATCTGTTCTTTGGGGGCGTCCTCTGTTTGAGGATCTGGCGAATCGAGTAGCAGACTTCAAGTATGAACTGAGACGACGGCGAGTTAGTCGGCCCCTGGCTGTTCTAACTCGACAGAAAGAGCAACTGCTAGATGCGCAAGAGAATGCGGAGATTCAGTATAAGGAAGATGTGCAGAGCATTGACGCAGGAACGCAGCAGCGCCTTGGCGCTATCCTCGCCCCTTATGACAGGCGCCGAGCAGCCGTCCGGCAGGCATATTCTCAGGAAGTTGAGGAGATCATAGATAACACGCCTCCCTGGTACTTGCCGCCAACTCCTAAGCCCTTGCCAGCACCACAAGAGGATAGTTAGTGCAACGTTGTGAACTAACTACCAGGGCCGAGTTTCCGCTATGAAGATAGCCGACCTGAATTCAATCACCGTTCGGTGTCCGGCAGCAGGGCCGACGCCCGCGGCCCTTTGCTGCTTGCTGCGCGTGGCTACCGACACCGGGCATACGAGCTTCGGCGAGGCGCACGTCCCGACGCCGGCGCACCTGGCCGAAGCTGCCGACCTGTTCGAGCCGGTGCTCATCGGCGCTGATGTGCGCAGCCAGGGAGAATTGTGGGAGCGGATGATCCAGGCCCTGGCCGCCGAAAAGTGGCCGCTGGACGAGTACATCGGCGCGGTCAGTGCCGTGGACCTGGCCCTGTGGGACCTGGCGGCGCAGGCCTACGATGTGGCGCTTTATCAACTCCTGGGCGGCGCGCACTTCTCCGCGGTGGACACCTATCTGCTGCCGCCTGAGGGTATGTCCGACGCGAAGCAGATTCTCAGTTGGCTGACTCAGCAGGGCGAGCGGGTCGCCGGCGGCGTGGGGCTTAGCCTGCCGAGCAGTGGCCCCGACGATCTGCGCGTTGCCCGACAGGTGCGCAAACGGATTGGCCCGAAGCGCCGCCTGATCGTGAGACTCCAGGACAACTGCCCCGACCTGGGAACAGCCCTGTCAGTGGCCCAAGAACTGGGGAAGACAGAAGTGTTCTGGGGCGAGAATATTCTCCCCAGCGCCGCGCGGCAGGAGTACGCCAAGCTGCGCAACACGACGGAGGTGCCGCTGGCCGCCGGCCGCGAGCTGTATAGCATCAAGCAGTTCTACCAGCTTGTCAAGGCGCAGGCCGTGGACATTGTGACCGTGGACTTGCGCCGGTGCGGGGGCATCACGGCGGGCCGGCGCGTAGCCGACCTGGCCCGGCTCGAAGGTATGCGCGTAGCGTTTACGGCCGGCGCCTCGCCGCTGACCACGCTCGCTGCCGCACACCTGTCGGCCCATTGCCCGGTGGCCATGCCGGTCGGGCTTCCGGCACACTTCGTGGACGGCAGCGGTGACCTCTTTGTCACCTCGGCCCAACTGAACGGCGGCTTCCTGCGCCTGAGCGACGAGAGCGGCCTAGGGGCCCGCCTGCATCTGGACAATTGGGAAGCTCTCGAATAGAATAGGGACGCGATGAGCAAGCTGACGGAGACAGTTGGGGAGCTCGCCGAAAAGCTCCAGGGCATCATTGACCGCGTCTGCGGCGCATGCGGCAATAGCTGCTGTCACCAGGGCACGATGATGGGCAGCCAGGACCTGCTGCGCCTGCACAAGGGCATGTTGCTCGAAGCGGGACAGGAGCAGATCGTGCGCGCGGGGTTGAGGCGCCGCTCGGCGGAGCTGCGCGTGGACCTGGCGGCCCTCGAGCAAACGGCGGAGCAACTCGCCGAGGTCCTCCCCGACAGCCAGCATCCCGAACTGGATAAACTTGCCCGGCATCTGGCCGGCTGGCGCGAGTTCTGCGATTTACTCGAGTCGGATTTCGCCTTGAACCGGGAGAATCTGCGCTTCCTGCTACGCTTTTCGGGCATCCGCGCCAATGCTCTACGGATCGTGCAGAGGCTGCCTGAAGGGCGCGACCGCCTCGCCGATGTGGCTACCAGCAGCGGCGCCAGCTTCCGGCTCACCCGCGCACGTATCGCGCCGCACCGCTGCCTGTTTCACGTTGACGGCTGCCTCGCGGGATCCTGGAAGCCGGTCAAGTGTGCCAGTTTCTTCTGCACCACCGAGCCTAACGTGCTGGCCGAGATCGGCAAGGATATGACCTTCGAGGCGTTCGTCCTGGCCAATTTTCACGCGGCCAGCGAAGAGCAGGTCCTGCGCGCCATTGAACTGGAGCTGGAGTTGGGCCGCGACTACCTCGCCCCTAAGATTGTGATCGGCTCATCGGATGAGTTGGTCAGCAAGGTCGAGGCGGCGTTGAAGGCCGAGTTCAAATTCGCCGAGGTCAGGCGTGAGGAAACGGCCTTTATGCTCTCCAGCCGCGAGGCTTACACGCTGCTGGACAACCTGCCCGATTATATGGCTTACGTACGCACCAGCCGGAGCGTAGACGGCGGCGCGCTTTACGAACTGGCGGTGGCTCTGGACTGGCTGCGCATTGCGGGCAAGCCGATGCCCTTCTACCTGTTTGCCACGCAGCTCAGTCCCCCCACCGCCCTCACCCACCCCCTGTGGGCCGACGGTACGATGAGCCAACCCCTGGGCGGACTGGAGTTATATGCGCTAGAGTAGCCAATCCCCGTGACAGCCCCCACAGCCACCTCGCCATCACTCCTGTTGACAACCGCACGCAGATAGCATATACTTATACTCGGTGTGCCGCTAATTGCACTTTCGCGGGCTGGAGCAGCGCCGGTACCACTGGGCCGGCGTTTTCTTATCCGTGGCCCATAGCCAAATTCGGTACCTTTCTGGGGTGTTCAGACTCAAGTGTTCGAAGCGCTAACCGACAGATTACAGGCCGCCTTCCGCCAGCTCAGCAGCCGGGGCAAATTGACCTCCCGGGACGTACGCGACGGGCTCAAAGAGGTGCGCCTGGCGCTGCTGGAAGCCGATGTCCACTACCAGGTGGTCAAGGACTTCATTAAGCAGGTCCAGAATGAGGCGCTCGGCGAGCATATCCTTAAGGGTCTCAATCCCACCCAGCAGATCGTGAAGATAGTTCACGAGCAGCTCGTGCATCTGCTCGGGGATGACGCAGTGCCGATCAACTATGCCCCGGAGCCGCCGACGATTATCATCCTGTGCGGCCTCCAGGGCGGTGGCAAGACAACTACCGCAGGCAAGCTGGCGCGGGTTATCAGCAAAGACGGCTACCGCCCGCTGCTATGCGCGACGGACGTCTACCGACCGGCCGCAATCGAGCAGCTTCACCAGGTTGGCGAGCAGGTCGGCGTACCGGTCTTCAGCATGGGCGAGAATGATCCGGTCAGCATCGCGCGGGCGGCGGTCAGTCACGCCCGGTCAAACAGACTGGACCCCGTGATTATTGATACGGCCGGCCGGCTGCACGTTGACGAGGAGATGATGCAGGAAGTTGCGGATATTGAGGGCAGTTTCGAGCAGACCGAGACGCTGCTGGTGGTCGATGCCCTCACCGGCCAGGACGCAGTGAACGTCGCCGAGGAGTTCGGCCGCCGCCTGACACTCGATGGCCTGGTGCTGACGAAGCTGGACGGCGACGCGCGCGGTGGAGCGGCGCTCTCGGCCCGAGCAGTGACCGGCGTCCCCATAAAGTTTGTGGGCGTGGGCGAGAAGATGGAGGCATTGGATGTCTTCCATCCCGACCGGATGGCGCAGCGCATCCTGGGGATGGGTGACATGCTGACACTGATCGAAAAGGCCCAGGATACCATTGATGCCGACGAGGCAGCGCGACTTCAGGAGAAGCTGCTATCGGCGCAGTTTGATCTGGAGGACTTCCGCACGCACCTGGGCCGGGTGCGCGGCATGGGGCCACTGGACGAGATCCTGAAGATGCTGCCCGGCGCTGCCGGACTTCCCGACTTCTCGGATGTGGACATAGATGAGCGCGAGTTGGATATGGTGGACGCGATAATCAACTCGATGACCGCCGGAGAACGGCACAATCCTGATCTGCTGAATGCCAGCCGCAAGCGGCGCGTCGCCCGCGGCAGCGGCACCCAGGTTCAGGATGTCAACGTTGTACTCAAGCAGTATCGCCAGCTCGCACAGATGATGCAGGCGATGACCCAGGGTAAAGGGATACAGCTTGGCGGGATGCGGTTGGGCAAGCTCTGACAGCGCGCCGCGAGTGCAATACGCCTTGACGAAGGGAGTAGTTGAAGTTGGCAACCAAAATCAGACTCAAGCGAACCGGGTCGCGCCACCAGCCCCACTACCGGGTGGTGGTGATGGACTCGCGCAAGTCCCGGGACGGTCGTGCTATTGAGCAGATTGGCTACTACAATCCGCGCACTGAGCCGCCGACAATTGATCTCCAGGAGGACCGCGCGCTTTACTGGCTCGGCGTAGGGGCCCAGCCCACCGACACGGTCCGTTCCCTACTGGAGAAAACCGGGGTTATGAAGTCATTTCGGCAGGATTCCGCTACGGAATGACTTCCGCGCGGAACCGCATTTGACCCACAATAATCGTTAGAGGTTATCCGAAATGCAAGAACTTGTGCAATATATGGTCGAGGCCATAGTGGACGATCCGACGGCGGTCAGCGTGACAAGCACGGAGCGAGGGGGCCAGATCGTATACGAGGTCGATGTGGCCCAGGACGATCTTGGCAGAGTGATCGGCCGGTACGGCCGCACCGCTGAGGCACTGCGCTCGGTGGTCAGTGCTGCCGCGAAGAAGCACGACCGGTACGCCACAGTAGACATACTATCCTAACCGAGCGGCACCTTGCCCCGCCTTGCGGTGGACAGCGGCAAGCTGCCGGCTCGTCAGGAGAGGATTGCTAGTAATGGGTGTTATCATCAAGCGCAACGTGATACTCAGGTCCATTGTGACCGAGCAACTCAAGGATCAGCTCAGGCAAGAGCTGCAGCGCAGCATTGACGAAATTGACCAGCGCATCCGCCAGATTGACTTTCGCACCCAGCCCTATATCACCGAACTGCAGCGCAGCAACATTCAGCAGGCGATGGCGGTGCGCCGCCAGATTGAGCAGGAAAAAGAGCGCCAGCGCGCCACGCGCGAGGCCCTCCTGGAGCAGATGGCGCAGGTCGAGAAACTGGAACTGGACGACGAGGTCATCCGTGGCACATTGGAAAGCGAAGTGGAGATCAATGAGGGTGACAACATCGGCGAGCTTCTTGGTGGCCAGGAGATTGTCACCAAGGACGACGTGGTCGTGGAGATCCGCCAGCGCACCACACTCGACGAGGACGAGGAGGAGGTCCCTCAGATCATCACCACCGCTGGCCCGCAGGCAGCGGAGGGCGGCGAGCTGATTCTGCCCGGCGGCTAGCGGTGCCAGCCAAGGAGCCACAAATGCCCAGGCTAGGCGGCAAGGACATCTGGCCTCCGTTCACGATCCCTTCAGGACTCATCACAGTCAGCGCCGACCTGATTGAGCGCGTTGCCACCGAGGTCGGCATCGGTCTGATTACCGCCAAGAGTGTGGGCCGCGAAGAATTTGAGGGGTATCCTGAGCCGATCTTCAGTCAGTATTCGGTTGACTCCCTGTCCACAGCCGTCGGCCTCTCGCATCCGGGTGTCGAGGCCTGGGCCGAAGAGATGCGCGAAATCTACCCCCTGGCGGGCAAGTTCCTGCTGGCGTCGGTTTTTGCGTCGAACCTGGACGACTTTGTGGCGGTTGCGCGTGTGGCGTCGGGATGTGCCGACGGCCTGGAGCTTAATTTCTGCTGCCCGCACTCGCTGGAGTACGGTGCTGCCGTCGCTCGCCAGGAAGAACTGACAGTCGAGATAACGCGGGCCGTCCGGCAAGCCGTGCCCAACACACTGGTGGTGAAGCTGACGCCCGATGGGCCGGCGATTGGTCCGTGGTCGCAGAAGCTTGTCGAGGCAGGTGCTGAGGCGATCGCCGCCATCGGGCCAACCAAAGCCGTCACCGTGCTCGATCCGCATACCAATCAGCCGATACTCAGCTACGGCTCAGGGGGGCTATCAGGCGGAGCCATCCTGGAGCGAGGGCTGGAATGCATTCGCGAGATTCGCAAACACGTAGACGTACCGATAATTGCGGGCGGCGGTATCCGCGGCGCTGACGACGTGCGCGCCTACCAGGAGGCCGGCGGCGACATCTTTGCCATCGGCACTGCCCTGGGCGGCCTGAGCACGCCAGAGCTGGTCAGGTACTTTGACCTGCTGCTCGAGGACATGGAGAAGGGCAGCAACCGCGCCGTTGAAATGTCCCTGCACGAGCGGATTCTCGACTTTACGCCGGCCCGGGTTACCCAGGCCCAGCGGCACGGTAACCAGACAGAATTGACCTTTGACATTGATCTGCCCGCCCAGCCGGGCCAGTTTTGCCTGGCGTGGCTACCGGGTATCGGCGAGAAGCCGTTCTGCGTCGCGGGCGATCGCCCCTTGAAGTTGGGCATCGCCAATGTCGGGAAGGTCCCCGGGGCGTTGTCTGACCGGGAGGTGGGCGCCGAGGGAATGCTCCGCGGGCCGTGTGGCACATCGTTCCCCCCCCGG
>CAYNMY010000012.1:0-13355 GCA_964398275.1 uncultured Armatimonadia bacterium
ACAGAGGAATAGCTGCCTCAACGCTCCAGGAGTCCTGGCTGCGGGCGGCGGCGGCCGTCCACCGGTACTGCACACCGCGCTCGCCGGGCAGATTGTCCTGGCGGACGCCGGCGGCGTTGATGATCAGATGAGCGTAAGACTTGCCGTCGCCGGCGGCATCAATGAACAGCTCGACGCAGTCGTCGGTCCAGACCACCGTGCTGCCCGGCTGGGCGTCGGTCTGGAGCTGGTCCATGAGCGGTTCGTCACAGCGTGCGGCGACGTACAGTACACCATCGTGCAGCCCGACGCGCGCGGCCGTCTGCACGTCGGCAAAGCGGTCGCCCTTCATAGACAGGAAGTTATCGAGCACTCCCGCCTGCTGCCAGCAGGCCTCGTCGAGATTCCCGTCGAGTGTGGGCGCTGCGGGCAGCGTCGGGCAATAGGCCACTCGCAGACCCTGGGTCAGAGCTGCGGGGTCGGGGGGCAGGGCGACGCTGGGCAGCGGCTCAATCGGCCCCGGGCCCGCCTGCTGGGCCATTTCGACAAACGGGGCGGGGTCGCCGGCGAACGGCACGAGGTTATACGAGAAGCTGACCTCCGTGCCCGCGGGCAGCTTCCGCTGAGTGTGGCAGCGCAGGTAGACGGATAGGCTCCCGTTTTCCTGCTTGCCGATGGTGTTTTCCTGATACATCTTCGGCCAGACGAGGGGCACCACGGCTATGCCTTTGCCCGTAGCCGCTGAAGCGAAGGCATACCACTTGTGGTTGACCTTCATCGCCCAGTTGCTCACCTTGATGTCGGCGGCGGCCACCTCGCCGGTCGGCGTTATCAGCCGGTCCAACTCCGGCGGGGAGGTGAAGGCCAGCGGGTTAATCTGATTGGCCAGGCTCTCTGCGGGGGCGACCAGGTGATAGGAGAACTGGATCACCGGGCTGCCGATGCGCATGGTAATCGCCTTGCGCATCTGGAAGCCGCCGAAGTTGTCCACATCAATCTGCACTGTCTTGCCGCCGTCAATGTCCCTTACGCGTGGTGCGCTGGTCGGCTTGACCCAGCTCTCGTCCACCCAGTGATTGTCGTGCTTGAACCAGATGGCCAACGCGGAGCGCTGACTGAGCTTCTGCTCGTCGCCGGCGAAGCGCACCGCCCGCACGTTCCCGCAGCCCTTGCTCAGATCCAGCGTGATCGAGACGAGTTCGTTGGCCATCGTGATCTGCTTATCCGCGTGCTCGACCTCGACAGCGGCAAATGCCGTCGGGGTGATCAGCAGCATCATAATCAACGAGCCGGAAAACCTTCGCATCGCGCTATCTTCCTCTGCATTCCTGGGGTATTATGATGGTCGGAGGAACATTCGCCGTGCTCGTGCTGCCGTCCTGCTGGGTGCAGCGCGGAGTTTCGCTGGGGATCTTTGATGTAGCCGGAAGGCGCCGATGGGTACGGGATGGGCTGGCCTACAGAATGAGGCCGATGTTGGCTCCTGATGATTCCCCACCGGAAACCGTGCCGATGACGGTGAAGTTCGAGCCGTTGAGTCTCACCGTCTTGCCGATGATAGACCCGTTCTGGACCTGGCTGCTCGCGCCGTTGAAGACGATGCCGCCGTTGGGGGCAAACATGACGCCATTGCTCTGTTGGTTGGACCCGTTGAAGGTAATGGCACTTCCGCTGGTGGTCTGGTACGATACCAGGGTGATGCCTTCGATGAAGGGAGTTATCGTTTGGGCGCAGCCGTTGAAGGTAATCTTGCCCTGCGCGACGATGGTCACGTTGTTGAGTATGTGGCCGGTGCCGTTGAAGGTGACGTTGCCCTCGACTTTATACAACGAATTCTCGGCCAGGCTCCCGGAGCCGTTGACGGTAAGATCGCCCAGGACATGAATCCTGCCGCTGGGCAGGGTTGCCCCGGAGTCGTTGACAGTAATGCTGTCGAGGGTGCTATCGGTCTCGAAGTCATCCCATTGGTAATCCACGGGATAGGGCAGCACGGTAGACTCAACGATGCCGCCCTGGATGTCAATGTTAGGCCCGTTTATCTGGTA
This sequence comes from uncultured Armatimonadia bacterium, assembly GCA_964398275.1. Classification (GTDB taxonomy): domain Bacteria; phylum Armatimonadota; class Zipacnadia; order Zipacnadales; family Zipacnadaceae; genus JALGTD01. The sequence continues at coordinate 2,025 of CAYNMY010000012.1, forward strand.
GCTGCCGACGTATTCTAACACTCCGGTTACTGTATCGTTACCGCCGTTCATCATCACCCTACCGTTGGCGTGAATCGAGCCGTCCACATACAGGCCGCTGCCGAGATCCCGGAAGACCGTATCGGTCGGGCTGTCCTCCCCGGCGAAGATAGCGTAGGGGCTGCTGCTGGCGGCCCGGCGGATCGCCACTGCCGACTTGGTGACGGTGGTCGTATCGAATCCCAGCACGCTCCCGAAGATGTAGTCCACCTGGATCTGTGTATTGACCTCGAGAGCATGTGTATCTGCGGGCAAGTCGCCATAGCCGGGCACCGTCTCGCCCGGCCCGTAGTAAGTACAGCCCTCGCCGGGTTTCAGCGCCACCTGAAAGCCGTGGGTCCCCTCGTTGTTGGCCTCTATGTACAGTGCGACCTCGCCAGTCGCGTCACTAACGCTGGGCAACTCACTGGCACCGGCCAGGGCGGCGGCATCCGCGGCTATCTGGGCCTGCTGGGCCGCGATGGCCAGCCGTCCCACGTCCACGGTCAACGTGACTATGCCCAGCAACGCCACCAGCGCCACCGCTACTATAACGAGAGTCGCGCCGCGTTGCCGACACTTAGGGTGTCCAGTCTTTTCCATAGCCTCAACCCCTCTGCCGCCAGTACTGCCTGGCGTCGTCCGCCCGTGTACCCAGTCTCGATATCGGCCTGATCTGTGTCGCTCTTTACCGTAAATGCCCGAAGCCCGTGCAGTTTGGTGGGCTGCCGGTCGGTAGAAGCTCAACAGTCGCTCGCCGGCTGATTCCGGGAGGTCGGGCGGCCCTCAAGCACGAAGCTTAGAGGCTGCGCTGTCCGGCCCGGCGCACCAAAGGCCTCACTCTGCCAGTTTTTCTTCGATGGAGTTTACCTTTGCTTGCATTGAGACGTCTTTGTCGCGGCGATCATCAATCTTGATGGTTGTGACTACGCGCGGATAGCCCAGCGTGAAGCAGACCTCGTGCATCTCCCGCGCGAGCGCCAGCAGCGTGTCCAGGTCCCCCTCCAGCGTTGTCCCCATCGGGCTGAGTTCGTAGTTTACTCCGCGGTCCTGGACAATTTTCAATACCTCGGCCAAGGGCGCCGATAGACTGCCGCCGACCTTGCCGATTGGGATGATATTTACCTCTAACAGAACTGTCATAGTGCCACCCGCCCTTCTCACTGCTCGGATCCGGCTCGAATTAGCGGTGCCTTACATTAGATTCGCAACATTCTCTCACGTTCCTTCTCCCGAGCTTGTGGGAGGACTGCGCCCCGCGCGCAGAGAAGCAATAACCTCGCAGGCGCTGCAACTAATCTGCCCAAGAACCCTCAAAATAGATGGAGGCGAGCGCTCTCCCTTTCATCCGTCTTCATAAGCAATAGGACCTCAGGAGGTGGCACTATGAGTTCTTGGCATTTCATACCAGTTCGTTTCGCAATTATTGCGGTATGCGTAGTCAGCCTGGTTGTTGCGTCTCTGGCCGGCTGCGCAGGCTATCGGGATCGGGTTATCGGCGAGGGCGAACATGAGATGGTTTTTAGCAACGATGGCAATATTGCCGTGCCGGTTACTGTGCGCTGGGTGTCCGACCAGCAGTACATCAAGACCGAGACCTTTACCGTCTATACCACGGGCACGGTGACGTTGCTGACTATCCCGCGCCTGAGTTATGAAATCGAATTGGACCCGGATTGCGAGTCGGAGTCCAGTGCAGCACCGGCCTCGGTCCCCGAGAATCAGGTCATAGACCTGCGCGGGCGGTAGGACACGCCCCCAATAACCCACGAGGCTCAGCGCAAGCTCGCACACAGGAGGGCTGATCATCTGGTAGGGGCGGCAGGCTGATATGGCGTAGCGGCGCTCCGTTCTGAGCTGGCAAAAGGTGTTCTATCTGCCGGTGGCGAATGCTCACCGAGATATTCCACGCCGTTCCACAACGGGGGGAGCTTCACTGTGAAGGGCACCATTATCGAGAAGATACTCCGGGCCCACCTGGTCAGCGGCGAGCTACAGCCGGGCCAGGAGATCGCCGTCCGCATAGACCAGACGCTGACCCAGGACGCCACCGGGACGATGGCCCACCTCCAGTTCGAAGCGCTCGGCCTGGAGGGTGTGCGCGCCGAGCTGGCGGTAAGCTACGTGGACCACAACACGCTCCAGAGTGGCTTCGAGAACGCGGACGATCACCGCTTCCTCCAGACCGTCGCCGCGCGGCGCGGGATTTACTTCTCGCGGCCCGGTAACGGCATCTGCCACCAGGTGCACCTGGAGCGCTTCGGCCAACCGGGCAAGACGCTGCTGGGCGCGGACAGCCACACGCCCACTGGTGGTGGGCTGGGGATGGTAGCTATCGGCGCGGGTGGGCTGGATGTGGCGCTGGCGATGGCGGGGAGGCCCTTCTACCTGCGTGCGCCACAGGCGCTGGGCGTAGAGCTTGTTGGCGAGTTGCCTGACTGGGTCGCCGCCCAGGACGTCATCCTCTATCTGCTCCGGCAGCTCTCGGTCAGTGGGGGGGTGGGCAAGGCCCTCGAGTACCACGGGCCGGGCGTGGCCACCCTCAATGTGCCCCAGCGGGCGACAATAGCCAATATGGGTACCGAACTCGGCGCGACCACGTCGGTTTTCCCGTCGGATGAGGTTACGCGCGATTTCCTGCGTGCGCAACAGCGCGAGGAGCATTGGGTAGCGCTCAGTGCTGAGGGCGGCGCGGAATATGAAGAAGAGATGACAGTTAACCTGGGCGAACTGGAGCCGATGATCGCCCAGCCCCACAGTCCCGACAACGTCGTCGCCGTCCGCGAGCTGGTCGGCATGCCGGTTGACCAGGTCTGCATCGGGAGCTGCACCAGCTCCTCATTGCAGGAGATGATGACCGTCGCGGCGATGCTGCGCGGCCAGACCATCGCCGACAATCTCAGCCTGACCATCTCGCCCGGCTCCCGGCAGGTCCTGGCGATGCTGGCACAAAGCGGTGCGCTGGCGGATATGGTTGCGGCGGGCGCCCGCATCCTGGAGTGCGCCTGTGGTCCGTGCATCGGTATGGGCCAGGCCCCCCCCACCGACGCGGTCTCCGTGCGCTCATTCAACCGCAACTTCCCCGGCCGCAGCGGTACCGCCTCCGCCGGTGTCTTCCTGGCGAGCCCCGCCGTGTGTGCCGCTACTGCTCTGGCCGGTGAGCTAGCCGATCCACGGACGCTCGGGCAGCAGCCGCCGATTGAGATACCTGAGCGCTTTGTCACCGACGACAGCATGATAATCCCGCCATCGAGTGACCCGGGCAAAATCGAGATCGCCTACGGACCCAATATCAAGCCGGTGCCGGAGCAGACGCCGCTCGCAGATGTGATTGAAGGCGAGGTCCTGCTGAAGGTCGGCGACAATGTCAGTACGGACGATATACTGCCCGCCGGGGCGAAGATCCTGCCGCTGCGCAGCAATATCCCCGCGATCAGCAAGCACATCTTCGAGCGCATTGACGAAACTTTCCCGGCACGGGCGCAGGCCAGGGGCGGCGGGATAATTCTGGGGGGCCGAAATTACGGGCAGGGCTCCAGCCGCGAGCATGCTGCGCTGGCTCCCGCGTACCTGGGCGTGAGGGCGGTCCTGGCCGTCTCCTTCGCACGCATCCACCGGGCCAACCTAATCAACTTCGGCATCCTGCCCGTCGAGGTCTCTGCGGAGGATTACGCCAGATGCGAGCAAGGTGATGCAATCCGCATTGACGATGTCCGCCCCAGCATCGAGGCAGGCCGCCCGCTGACAATGACCAACGTTACCAGGGGCTTTGACTTCACCGGCAGTTGCGCGTTGGCCGACCGTGAGGCGCAGGTAATAGTGGCCGGCGGTGCCCTGAACTGGGCCAGACAGAAGCTGGACGAGCGGTCAAACTGAGCATAGCCGAATGCAAGAAGGCTTACTCTCCAAGCACCTGGTCAACAAGTGCCGTTAGTTGCTCCTCGGTCTGGACCCCAATTGCACGTTCGGCCACCTGGCCGTCTTTGAACATGAATATCGCGGGAATGCTGCGAATGCCATACTCGGAGGCCAGCATGGGGTGCTCGTCGAGGTTGACCTTGCCCACCTTGATCTGCTCATCATATTTCTCGGCGATGTTCTCCACGATAGGGGCGATCATATGGCAAGGCCCACACCAGGGCGCCCAGAAATCAATCAACACGGGAATATCGGATTGTAGTACCTCGTTCTCGAAATTATCCTGAGTCACTTCAATTGGCTCAGCCACTTGTGCTTTCCTCCTGTTGGTCTTCTTCGATGATCCGTCGCGGGCTCACCGTGCGGCGACTGTTATGCCAGTATAGCAGAACTATGAAGGCGATGACAATCCCCAGGCAGTTAGCGGCGACGTCCGACCATTGAAAGTCCCGCCCGGGCACCGAAATCTGGTAGAACTCGAGCAGCAGGCCGTACACCGCAGCCCCAATCGCAACCCCCCAAACGTAGCGTCCGAGGCGGTAGCCGGTTTCACTCCTTTTCAAGGAATGATAGGCCAGCCCGGCCAGAAGCGCATACGCCAGGAAATGCTTGGTTTTGTCCCCGCCCTGGCCCGAGATGCGACCTATGTCCGGCCACGCGCTGGCGAGAAAGATCACCACCAGCCACAACCCGGTGGGCAACCAGCGTAGCAGCCACCGGCCGCTCCCGGCGCCGGTAGCTGCTTTCTCCCGGCTCTCATCTCGCTGCCTCATTCAGCTACCTGGAGATCGGTCAAAGGAAGATTGAGGGTAGCCTGCTGGGCCACCAGCACCGTTCCGCCGGCATTGTAAACTTCGGCGCTAATCGCATAAGCACCGGCTGCCAGGTTGCCCGTGTTGAGCACGCACCGGCCGTTGCGTTCGTTGGTCAGCGCCTTGGTAGTGCCGTTGAGCTTGATCATGACGAACCCAAAGCCCGCGGTTCCCTCGACCTGAGTGCGTACCAGCACTTGTGGACCGTCGGCACCGCTGTATGGCTCCAGGCCCAGGCTGAGGCGCAGCGGAGTCTCCAAGGGCGGAGATGATGCGACAGCCTCCGCTGGGCCCGCGGGTCGGTCAAGCTCAGGGACGGCGGCTTGCAGGGCGGGCGACTGCTGGCGGCCCAGGTGGTTGATTATCCCCAGGATGGCCAGAACGTGGAAGCCCGCGCGCTGCCCCAGACTGCGCCCCCGGCCGGTCTTGGTCTCGCACAGGAAGGCCAGCCGGCCCTCGCTCAGTCCCCAGTAGCGGTGGCACATTCGCAGAGACTCACCCGGGTAATCGTAGTAGACATTCAGCGGATAGCTGTACTTGCTCATCCAGTACGAGATGTTGTGTGAGGCGGCTACGGTATTATCACACAGGATTGCGGGCAGGCTGCCGTGGGCCCCGATAGTCTCGATAAAGTTCTCCTGGTAAGAGGGCTTGCTGCTGTGGGCTGGCAGCTCGTGCAGGTCTACCACGGCATGCGCCATCCGGCGATGGACCGCCGCCCTGATCGCCTTTGTCTCCGGCTGGGTGAACTTACCCCAGTCGCGGTTGAGGTCCACGTTGTGGCCATTGGCGCGGCGGCTGGACACCGCCCCATCCGGATTGGCTATGGGCACCACGCTTATCTGAAACTGGGCGAGCAGCGCTCGCTCGACCGGTGAGGTCGCCCTGGCCAGATGCTCCAGCAGGCCGAGCGCAGCGGTAGTTCCGGCGGGCTCGTTGCCATGCTGGCGAGCAATAATAAACAGACGAATCTTATCTTGCGATGAATAGTCCGGGTCGGTTACGGTCGCCAGCCAGATATCGCGGCCCCCGTGGGACTGGCCGATGGATGCCAGGGTGAGCAGAGGACTTGTTTCATCAAGCTCACGCAGCAGCGCACTGGCCTGCACGTAAGTGCGGGGGGAGGTGGGGAACAGGTGGGCAATGTCGGTAAGAACATCGGCTCGGGCTTGGCCTGCGATCACGACGGCACCTAACAGCATGCAGGCCATCAGCACCGGCCACAGCATCCGGTTGCGGGGGAGTGGGTCAAACATAGCGCTCTGGTTGTTGCCCATCGAGCTAAGCGGGTGGTATTGCGCAGATGATAGCAGAAAACGCTGGCAAAGTAAAGTAACCGGGGGCGCAGTGCCTGCGCCTCTTTGCCTCTGCTATGCTGTTCTGGTATAATGACCTGCGAAGCATAAGGCTTTACCTGCCAGCCTAAGGGTTGAAATGACTACTCCCGGAATCATTGCCTCTATCATTTTCGTGCTTACCTACATCCTCATCGCTACCGAGCGCGTACACCGCACCAAGGCGGCGCTGCTCGGCGCGGTGGTGATGCTGCTTCTGCGTCTCGTTGACCAGCATAGCGCCTTCCATGGCACGCCCGAGGTGCTGGGCATAGACTGGAATACCATCTTCCTGCTCATCGGGATGATGACCATCGCCAGCACCACTGGTCGCACCGGCGCCTTTCAGTGGATTGCAATAAAAGCGGCTAAGCTGGCGCGCGGTCACCCCTTCTGGATCATTGTGTTGTTATCCGCCGGCACGGCGGTGCTTTCGGCGGGCCTGGACAATGCGACCACAGTGGTGCTGATGGCGCCGGTGACTATCCTCATCTGCGAGGCGCTCGAGGTTGACCCAGTTCCGTACTTGATCTTCGTGGTGCTGTCTTCAAACATCGGCGGCACGGCCACGCTCATCGGCGACCCGCCCAACATTATGATCGCCTCGCAGGCCCATCTGACTTTCATGGATTTTTTGAAGGTTAACGCACCCATCGCCTTTGTGGCGCTGCTGAGCCTGTTTGGCCTGACCTGGCTATTCGTGCACCGGTTCGTGCGGGTCTCGTTGCGCCAGCGCGCCCGGCTGCGGCGCTTCGACGAGAGCCTGGCCATCACCGACCCGCGCCTGCTGCGCAAGTGCGTGATCATTGGGCTGGCTACGCTAGGCGCATTCTGCATCCACGATCAGATTCACCTCGAGCCGGCGACCATTGCCCTGGCCGGCGCGACGCTGCTCCTGCTCATGCAAAGAGGTGATGTAGAAGAGGCCTTTCGCGGCGTCGAGTGGGGCACTATTTTCTTCATCATCGGCTTGTTCATCATGGTCGCGGCGCTCGTGGCTACCGGCGTGATTGGGCTGTTCAGCGGCTACTTGCTCGCGGTCACCGGGGACAATGTGCTGCTGCTGACGATGGGCGTGCTGGTCATCTCCGCCATCGCCTCCGGGCTGATTGGCAATATCGCCTACGTCGCGGCGATGAACGCGGTGCTGATCACGCTTGCCGCAACAAAAGAACCGCTACTGGGCGAGATCGCCCGACTTCATACCCCTGATATGATCCCCGTCTGGTGGGCGCTGTCCATCGGCGCGTGCTTCGGCGGCAACGCCACGCTTCTGGGCACCGCGGCGAATGTGGCTGTGGCCGGAATCTCAGAAAAGTCTGGATATCCGATGGGTTTTGGCCGATTCCTTAAGTACGGTGTCCCGGTAACCGCGGTAACTATCGTCCTGGGTGCAATATACTTGTGGATTCTGTTCTTCTGAGAGCAGGCAAGATGACGCTCACCGCGGGAGTTGATATCGGGAGCCTCACCGCCAAGGCGGTGATTCTAAGCGCTGAGGATAACTCGGTTCTGGGCAGTGTCGTTGCGCCGACCGGCTGGCAGCCCGCGCAGGCTGGTGCGGAAGTCCTGCTCGCCGCGTTGCAGCAGGCGGGGCTTAAGCGGGCGGATATTGACCGGATCGTGGCAACCGGATATGGCCGCGTCTCACTGGAAGATGCCGACGAGCGGCTCACCGAGATATCCTGCCTGGCGCGCGGGATTCATCACCTGCTGCCCGATGTGCGCACCGCCATTGACATCGGCGGCCAGGATAGCAAGGTGATCACGCTGGATGAGGCGGGCAACGCCGGGGATTTCGCCCTCAATGACCGCTGTGCCGCCGGTACGGGCCGATTTCTGGAAGTGCTGGCCCGGGTGCTGGGAGTAGAAGTATCAGATTTGGGTAAACTATCGCTAAAGGCGGACTGCCCTGCCCAGTTTAGCAGTGTCTGCACGGTATTCGCCGAGTCTGAGTTGGTGGGCCTGTTATCAGCGGGCGAGTCGCGCGAGAATATCGCGGCCGGCCTGAGCCGGATCATCGCCCATCAGGTAGGTACTTTGCTGGGCCAGGTACGCTACCAGCCGCCCGTGGCGCTGGCGGGTGGGGTAGCGCAAAACGAGGGCGTCGGCACTGCTCTCGAGGAGCTGCTGGGCGTGACCGTTGACGTCCCAGAGCAGCCGCAGACGGTATGCGCACTGGGTGCTGCGCTGTGGGCAGTAGTGATGTAAGCGGGCAATAATGGCCAGGCAATCTGCTAGTCTCAAACTGGGCCTGATAGTTGCGCTGGTGCTGCTGGGAGCGGCGTCCTGTGCTGCTGCGCCCGCCCTGAGCGATGTCGTCCACGCCTGCGTGCTCGTCGAGGAGGGCAAGGCAGCCTTCGCCCAGCAACAGCCTCATCGCGCCATCAAGTGCCTCGAGGAAGCGGGGCGGCTGCGGCCGGGATGGCTGCCCCCGCCGCAGTGGCTGGCGCTGGCCTACCAGGTATCAGGCAACAAGGATATGGCGCTGGAGTCTTACCGGGTCGTCCAACGCGAGTCTCTGGCGACCGTCTTGTTCCGCCGCAGCAACCCTCCTGACCGGCTCGAGGCGGTAGTGGAGTGCGAGGCGCTGGCCGCCTGGCTGATCAACCAGACCCGCTACGAGTCGGGCCTTAACTGCCTGCTGCCGGCGCCTAAGCTGGCTCAGGTGGCCCGCCAGCACAGCCTGGAGATGCGCGACCTGGGCTATTTCAGCCACCAGTCGCCCGTCCCGGAACGAGCAACCTCAATGGAGCGATTCGCCGGCCTATTCGGCTTTCGCCCCCAGTGGATAGCAGAGAACGTCGCCCGCCGCTGGGGCACGGCGTATTTGCTGACTCCGGAGAAGATAGCTGAGACTCATCGCAACTTCCTCAAGAAGCCCCATCATCGTGCTAACCTGCTCTTAGATGAGGTGGAGCGGATGGGTGTGGGCATAGCAGTCAACGAGAACGGCGACTACTGGCTGACCCAGATCCTGGCCAAGTACCAGGGCGAGTGAGCGATGCAGGAGAGAATTGCCGAGATACTAAGAGATAGCGCCCGCGTCCACGAGCAAGCGGCCGCCACTGTGTGCGAGCAAATCGAGCAGGCGGCCCGGCTGATTATCGAGGCTCTTGGGCAGGGCGGCAAGGTGGCCTTTTGCGGCAACGGCGGGAGCGCCGCGGACGCTCAGCACCTCGCCAGCGAGCTGGTCGGCCAATTCCAGATTGACGACCGCCGCCCTCTGTCGGCGATTGCCCTGACCACCGATACCTCGATACTGACCTCCCTGAGCAACGATTTTGGCTACCACCACGTCTTCAGCAAGCAGGTCGAGGCGCTGCTTCAGCCTGGTGATGTGCTAATTGCTCTGACCACCAGCGGGAATTCGCCCAACTGTCTGGAGGCAGTGAAGACGGCGCGTGAGCGGGACGTGCGCACGATTGGGATGACTGGGGCTGGCGGTGGTGCTATCGCCGATATGGTAGACCTGTGCATCGCGGTGCCTGCCGAGCAAACCGCTCGCATCCAGGAAACCCACATCACCATCGGCCACATCCTCTGCGAGTTGATCGAACAGGCGCTGTGTAGCAGCACGTAGCCCAACGTGCAATAAGCCTTGACAATCGCGGCCCGGTTTGGTACCTTTAGTGTCTCAATTGACTGGCACAAAGGGGGCCACCGGGTGTCCGATAGGGTTCGAGGCGAGGCGCTTTCTTTTGATGATGTCCTGCTGATTCCGGCCAGGTCCGATCTCCTGCCCGCGCAGGTAGACGTGGCCACGCGATTCTCCCGCCGTATTCCCCTGAATATTCCCCTGGTCAGCGCGGCGATGGATATGGTCACCGAATCCCGGTTGGCTATTGCCATGGCCCGCGAGGGCGGCATCGGTGTCATCCACAAAAGCATGTCCGTCGAGCAGCAGGCTGTGGAGGTTGATAGGGTCAAGCGGTCAGAGAGCGGGATGATAATTGACCCGGTCACGCTGGGCCCGGATGAGCTGGTGGGACACGCGCAAGATTTGATGAGCCACTATCACATCTCGGGTCTGCCTGTCGTCGAGAATGGCAAGCTGGTGGGGATCCTGACCAACCGTGACCTGCGCTTCGAGACTAATATGAGCAAGCGCGTCCGGGACGCGATGACCCACGAGAAGTTGGTGACCACCGGCGCCGGGACCACTCTGGCGCAGGCCAAGCAGATTCTCCACGAGCACCGCATTGAGAAGCTGCCGGTTATAGATGAGCAGATGATACTGCTCGGGCTGATTACCATCAAGGATATCGAGAAGCTTGAGCAGTTTCCGTATGCCTGCAAAGATGAGCTGGGCCGGCTGCGCGTCGCCGCGGCTGTCGGGGTGGGCGCCGATGTCTCGGAACGAGCGGAGGCGCTTGTAGAACGCGGTGTGGACGCCCTGGTCGTGGACAGCGCGCACGGACATTCTGTGCGCGTGCTTAGCACGGTCGAGACGCTCAAGGGCCAGTGGCCCGACGTGGACATAATCGCTGGTAATGTCGGCACGGCTGAAGGCTGTGCGGACATGATCGAAGCCGGCGCCGATGCCGTCAAGGTCGGGATGGGGCCCGGCTCGATCTGCACGACCCGCGTGGTGAGCGGCGCGGGGGTACCGCAGATAACGGCCATAATGCAGGCCGCCGGGGTTGCGGCTGAAGCCGGTGTGCCGATCATTGCAGATGGCGGTGTGAAGTTCTCCGGGGACATTACCAAGGCCCTGGCGGCGGGCGCGGACTCGGTGATGCTCGGCGCGCTGCTTGCCGGCACCGAGGAAAGCCCTGGCGAGACGGTCTTATATCGGGGCCGGACGTACAAGGAGTATCGGGGTATGGGCTCACTGGCCGCGATGGCCCTGAGCCGCAGCGGCCGCGACCGCTACGCGCAGGAGGACGTCGAGTCTGAGAAGCTTGTCCCCGAAGGCCTGGAGGGCCGCGTCCCGTTCAAAGGGCCGCTGTCGGGTGTGGTTCATCAGCACGTCGGCGGCTTGCGCGCCGGTATGGGCTATTGCGGCGTGCGTAATATCGAGGAGCTGCGGACCAAGACCTCCTTCTATCACATCAGCGCCGCCGGCCTGCGCGAGAGCCATCCTCACGATATCACCATCACCGAAGAAGCGCCCAATTACCAGGTCCTGGAGTGACCTGCCCAGCGCCCGACTGGTGTGATGCGGTGGCGGCTGGGGGAGAGGGTTATCTTCTATGGCTGACATCAAGATCGGCGGGCTGACGAAGTATTTTGGCGACCCGCTCGGC
>CAYNMY010000013.1:0-7897 GCA_964398275.1 uncultured Armatimonadia bacterium
AAGTGGATCGGTGGGGGTGGGATCATCGTCTCGGCCGATGATTCGGTGGTGACTAATAACCTGGTCCAGGAGGTGGGGGAGGACTACCGTTCAATTGCCGGCATCCAGATGAGGTACGCCGCAGATTGTGAGATCAGCCACAATGAAATCAGCGGGTCGCCTTACAATGGCATCTCCGCGAATGCCATGAGGAAAAGTCGCGTGATCAATAACCGCATCTCGCGCTACATGTTGGACTTGCACGATGGGGCGGCGATCTATGTCGGCGGGGGATGGGCGGTCACCATGAGCGGGAACGTGGTGGTCGGCGGGCGCTCGCGCGAGTGGGGCACCAGGCAGCATGGCCACGCCTACTACAACGACAGCACTTGCGTCTATTGCGTCACCGAGAAGAACCTGGCGGTCAATACCTGCTGGCCCAATCACAATATGAGCTCTACCGACTGTATAGTCCGCAACAACGTCTTTGTGGACAAGGGTGAGGCCTTCGTCTCGCTCCCTTTGTCGCGGGGCATGACCTACGCCGAGAACATCGTCTATGCCAGGAAGGGCATCCTGGTTATGAACATAGATGCCGTGGACGACTGGTCGAATAATATCTTCTATTCGGGAATCGGGAAGATTGAAGGCCAGTACTACGAGGTGAGAAGAGGCGGCGATATCGTACCGCTGGAGGCGAAAGATGGGACGATCTTCGCCGATCCGCTGTTTGTAGACGTGGACGCGGGCGACTACCGGCTCAAGCGCGGTTCGCCAGCGAGGAAGCTGGGGATTAAGCTGCCGGATTTCTCGAAGGTGGGGAGGAGGTAGGGAAAGCCTGGCGCCAGTGGGTGCCAGCGGGCGGATGCTTCGTGCCTTTGGCACAAACATCCGCCCCTACAGACGGCAACGGCAAATGCGGCGGGCGGTCAGAACCAGACGGCAACGGGGATAGCGGCCAGTCATCAGTGCGGCCCTCGAGGGCGGGTATTGTCGCGACGAGTCGGTGAAGGGCTCAAGAAAGCGGTGCCTGTGTATGCCCTTTCGGTATCACGCCCTGCTTCATATAAGTTATATTATGTTAAATAGGCCCGCTGAGGGCCACAGCTATTATGAAATACGCCAAGCTACTCGAGAACGCAGACAGCAGGCAGGAAGCAGGAAGCAGGAGGAATAACCAATGGCAGGACAAGGGCGCTACCGGGTCAGGATACTAGCGGCGTCGTTAATGTAGAGGCGGATTGCTGGCCCCGGGGGCAATGTCCGCCCAATGCCGTACGGCGGGCGGACAATTCATGCCTGCGGCGTGAACATGTGCCCCTACAGTCACGACAGTATTGGTCGGCCAGACTGCCTATCCTTCGTCCTGCTCCAGCGCCTCAAATACCATCTGAATAGCTCGGATAGATTGCTCCAACCGGATGGCCTTTTCCTCAGGGGTCTGGAGTTCGATAACACCTTCGACGTGCATTGACTCCTTGTTTATCTTGAAGATCAAGCTGTTGGCGATAACGAACATAAAGTCTTCGTCATTGATCACCACAGGCTTTTGCGGCTGGGTGGGTACCAGGCTCGAGAAAACTCCCGAGACCAGCATCGTCTCCCACGGCTCATTGGCGGGCTCTTCGTCGTCCTGGGCCAGGGCTGGTGAGCCGGGCTGGAAGATCGCGACGGCGGCACCAGCTAGCAACAAGGCGACAAGTATGTAGATTACTTCTCTTCTCATAACAAGCACGCTCCCGCTAATTGGAATGGTGGGGACTCGGCACAGATAGAGGTTCTACGTGGCAGAGGTTACTTCCTGCCGGGGACGATTGCAATGACGGCGAGGCCGGTAGCAGAACGATGGGCGCGGGCAATCTCAGGTTATACGGGCCCGCCTCTGCCCTGTACAGAGCGTGGGTTTTCGGCTTCAGGTTGACTTATACACATAAATTGGGTATAGTATACACATTGCAGTGTGTATCAGGTTTGCGAGGAGGCAAACGGATGCGGACGAATGTGGTATTGGACGACGATTTGGTCGCGCAGGCCCAGGAGTTGACGGGTATCAAAACCAAAAAAGGGGTCATTCACGAAGCCCTGGAGTTGCTGGTGAAGATAAAGCAGCAGGAGGGCATTATGGAGCTTTATGGTGCAGTGCAGTGGGAAGGCAACTTAGATGAGATGAGAAGGAGTAGGTTCCTGGATGATAATGGTTGATAGTTCGGTGTGGGTTGACTACTTGGGTGGTCGCCCGACGCCCCAGACGCTTCGTCTGCGGGATGAAGTGATAATCACCGAGCGGGTGATCATCGGGGATCTGATAATATGCGAAATACTCCAGGGCGTCCGCCATGACCGGGAGTTCGAACGGGTGCGGCGAGAGCTCTTCACGCTGGAGGTAGTGAGTATCTGTGACCCGGATATTGCGGTGCGGGCGGCGCGGAACTACCGTTGGTTGCGCCAACATGGAATAACAATCCGGCGCACGATTGACTGCCTGATTGCCACTTGCTGTATTGAGCGCGGCTATGTTCTATTGCACAACGACCGGGATTTCGATGCGTTTGAAGAGCATCTAGGGCTGCTGGTGGCCAGGTAGCCGGGATTGGAGGTGGCTGGCCGACAAGGGGCTTTTGGGCATGCAAATTGCTGACGCGGGCGGCTCATTCTGCCGAAAAATTGGGGCTTGCCAGCGGCGGCGATTAGTTGTATAATGACAGTCCCCTCCCGCTATTATTATACATATCAGGAACGAAATGTCTGCCGAGAAGCGCCACGCCCTGGTAGTTGATGATGATCCCGGTATGCAGGAATTAGTAGTCTCCGCCCTGGACAAGGGCGGCTTCGAGTGCGCAGTAGCTGACACTGGTAAAGAGGCTTGCGAGGCGCTGCAAGATAATGTCTTCGACCTGCTGGTAATTGACCGCAAGCTTCCCGATACTGATGGCGTACGGCTGCTGCGGCAGTTCCGCGCTCAGGCTATTTCCACTCCAGCGATAATCATCACCGCTCATCCCACAGTGCCCACCGCCGTGGGGGCACTGCAGGCGATGGCCTTCTCTTATCTCCTGAAGCCTTTTGACGCCGATGAGCTCCTGGCCAAGGCGCAGCAAGCGCTGGAAGACGAGAGCCTGGTGGACGAGAACCTCTATCTGTGGGAGGCGTTAGCCGAGAAGCACGACTGGCGGCATGTCCTGAGTCGCAATCGGCGTACCCAGTGGGCCTATGTAATGGCTGCGAAGGCGGCCTCCAGCAACGTGCCGGTGCTCGTCGAGGGCGAGACGGGTACAGGCAAAGAATACCTGGCGCGGGCCATCCACTATATGAGCGAGCGCGCTGATAAGGCCTTCGTAGCACTCAACTGCGGAGGTTTCCCTGACGAGCTGCTGGAGAACGAGATATTCGGCCACGAGAAGGGTGCGTTCACCTCGGCGCATGCAGCCAAGGTCGGCCTGTGTGAGATGGCCGACGGTGGCACGCTGTTCCTCGACGAGATCTCCCAGATGAGCCCGGCGATGCAGGTGAAGTTGCTGCGGTTCGTGGAGGAGCACAGTTTCACCCGTTTGGGGGGTATCAAGCCGCAGAGAGTGGACGTGCGCATCATCTCGGCGAGCAATCAGCCCCTGACCGAGATGGTCGAGCGCGGCCAGTTCCGTGAAGACCTCTACTTCCGTCTCAATGTTATCCGCGTCTACCTGCCCCCGCTGCGCGAACGGCCCGAAGATATTGGGCCCTTCGCGGAGTATTTCCTGGGCCAGTTTGATGCCGGCGGCAAAAAGCAGCTCGCGGAGCAGGCCTGGGTCACGCTCCGGGCGTATGCGTGGCCAGGAAATCTGCGGGAACTACGCAACGCGATGCACCGGGCGGTGGTGCTGGGCGTCGGGGATAGGATCACGGAGGAGCATCTGCTACTCGAGGCCGCCGTCCTGAGCCCCGCCGAGGAGTGGGGCGCAACGGTGTCGCTAGCAGCGCAGGATGAGACGGTATTGCTTCTGGACGAGGTCGAGAGGCTGCACATCCTGAAGGTGCTCGTGGCCTGTGCTGGTGATAAGGGTGCCGCCGCCGAGGCTCTGGGGATCAGCCGGACCACGTTGAGCCGGCGCCTGAAGAAATACGAGGCGGCTGCGTAAGCTCAGGCGTCTCGCCGCCAAAGCAACTGCTCCTCTTGTATGGTAGGAGCGACATTCTTGTCGCGACAAGAATCATGCCGTAATATCGCTGCTTAGCGGTTTGCGCCTCCGCTGCTATCACTGAGAAAGGCGACAAACATCTATGAGCCGCCTACTGGTGTTTGCGACTGCCCTGGTCCTTCTGCTTTCTGCTGCAGCAGGGCGTGAGGAGCTCTCCCCCACCTCGCCCGAGATTGCCTTCCGGCTTGCCGTGCCCAGGGCGCTGCCGTTATTGGGTCAAGAGCAGATCCTGGTGGCCCGGATCACGTATCACGGCGAAGCTACCCGCGAGGCAACCGTCAGCTTTCGCTATCGGTCTCAGGACGATGGCGGGCAGCTTGGCCCAGGATCACTGCGTAACGCTGGTGCCGGTGAGATCCCCACGTACGCCGCGTTAACTTTCGACCAGATCGGCTTCAGTGTGAAGTGCGGCGCGAGCAGCAAACTGCAATGGGACGCCGACCACCAAGCGATGTTCCTGCATGGCGCGGCCACGAAACCGGTTTATGCGCTGGGTGGTTATGTAGACAACCTGGAGGTAAATTGCTTCGAGTAGCGAACGTGTCAAGTATTGGCTCTATCATGAAGACGGAGGAATTGCTCATGACTTGGTGCCGCACTCTTACAGCTCTGTGTCTACTGGCTGTGTTTGCTGCCTCGACGTGTGCTGTTGACCTGGCGATCACCGCTGAGCCCTACTTCGCCAGCGGGCTGTTCACCAATCCGCTGATTCCGGCAGAGAAGGATACCGTGAAGATCACGGTGCGGGCAACGGTGGAGGGCGACATGCCCGAGGAAATCACTGCGGATCTCGCCATTATCGCTGCTGACGGTGCGGCTCGGCACTATGCGGTGGACCTTGAGCCCGAGGAAGGGCAGGCAACGGGTTCAATAGAGTGGCAGGCGTGGCAGAACGGGCGGTATACGCTTGAGGCGACCTTGGACCCCGACGACGCAATCGCCGAGTCCAACGAGCAGAACAACTTTGCGGCAATCGAGCTGCCAGTCGTGATTGCTGGCCGCCAGCCACATATTGTCTGGTATCACGACAGCGACTACTTGCGCTGGCCAACGATGTGGGCAGGCAAGGCCCGCGAGGCGACGCTCAAGCAGTGGCAGGAGCGGGGGGTAATGCCGCTCAAATGGGCGGCGGGCTTTACGGCGATGCGGGGGGAGATCACTGAGGATCGGGCCTATCGTTCGGTGATCGGTAAGCTGGAGGACTGGCCGGAAGTCTCCGGTCTGGCGATTGACGAGGTCGGATACTATCCTAAGCCCGAATCCGAAGAGCGCTTCCAGAGCTATATGGAGGGTATACGGCGGGCATATCAGGATACTCGGGACGACTACTTCTTACTCATCTGGCACTGCGGGTCGCTTTACCCCGAGCAGGCCGCGCTTTATCGAGGCGCCTGTGACCTGGTGGCGATCGAATCCTACGTCTTTAACTGGGGCCCCAAGGGCCTGGGCACGGAAAACTTCCGGGATTTCCTGGACATGAAGATGTTGCCGGCGCGCCAGTGCGACTTGCTGGGCCCGACGGGGAAAGGGACGCAGGTGATCACCACCGTGGACCTGACCTACCCCACCTTCAACCGGGGGATGATGGAGAGTATCTTCCGCCATCTGCGCTGCACCTGGCCGGAGATGCGCGGAATTGGCTTCTTCGGTCTGTGCACGCGCGATGCCCCCGAGGAGGGCATGGCCGAGGGCATAGCGAACAACAAGTTTGTGGATCGGCTCTGCCACGATTACTTCATTATGCCGGTGGTGACGATTCTGCCCGGAAATCTGTGGGTCAACAGCCAGGATGATGGCAGCTATCTGGTGACGGCGGCAGTGAGTAATATCGGTGGGATGGATTCGGGGCCGGTGGCGGCGAAGATCTACGCCGACGGCAAGGTCTTGAAGACAGTGCAGCTCAAGCAGGTTCCGGCGGGCAACAATCTGAAGGAGAATCAGGCCCGGGTAGAGGCCCGCTGGACACCGCAAGGCGGCGCACACACGCTGCGCGTAGAACTGGGCCCGGCACCGGGCAGCACAATACTGGACAATTCCGCGGAGATGAGTTATTACGTGCAGTGAGCATCAAGACGAGCAGGAGGGATGAATTCGCTAATGGCTTGGCCGGTGAGGGGGCAACGCTGAAGGTATTGTTGGCATTGTAGCGAAGATAGGACATAGTATACCAAGGACGTACATCAAACAAGGAGGTGTCGTGATGTTAAACCGCAGTGTACGTGTTGTATTGGTGGCTATACTGGTTCTGAGCTTGGGAGTGCCCGTACTGGCGCAGATTAAGCGGCCAGCCAGGATTCTGCGCCCACCGATAGGCGCTGTGGCGGTGAAGCTCGCCACGCCGACGCTCAGCCAGGTCAAAGGCGTCCAGCGCCTGCAGTTGCTAAACAAGAGTGTGGTCCTGGAGGGATTCTTCTACGACGGCTCGGTCCCCATGCTGATTGATAATTTCCAACGGGTCCATCTCGATATGGAGCTGCCGCCGGAATCCTTTATCCTACTCTCAGGGCCGCGGCCCACGGGCGTCAAGTCCGGGGACTTGATCAAGATACAGGGCACCCTGAAACAGCCCGGGGGCCAGGACCCTGCCTGGATGCAGGATCAGCTAATTATCCTGGAGCCAAGTACAACCGCGCAACCAACGATGCTCAGGCGTGCTACAGCGGTGGTGCAGCTACGCCCGTTGTACAGGCTAAAGCTGGAGTATATCGGTCCGCTACTTATGGTCAAGAAGTATGCCGTGCTGATCATCGGGGGTGGCAGCGCTGGCAGCAATCACTACCGCTACTGGCGTGACCTCAAGACAATGTACAACATTCTGTTGGCGCGTGGTTACCAGGCTGGTAACATCTACGTCATCTACGCCAGTGGCACCGGCCGGGACGCCGACGTGCCGGTCAACTACTCGGCTAGCAAAGCGAACATCGCCACGGTCTTCAACACGCTGGCCGGGAAGATGACGTCCCTGGATACTCTCTACGTGATGATAAATGACCACGGTGGCGGGTTCCTCGCCCAAAGCATCGGCGGCTATTCCCCGGGCGTCTATGGGGGCCAGATTGACACCAACGGTGACGAGGGCGCAGAAAACGTCTCGGAGGCCGCCTACAATCGGGACTTTAACGGCGATGGCGACAGGACGGACTTTTTGGCATTCGATGAGACCATCAGCCTGTGGGGCGAACGCATCACCGACGATGAGTTCGCTGTTGAGGTCAACAAGATCACCAATTATTCCAAGATGATCTTCCAGATGAAGCAGTGCTTCAGCGGTGGTTTCTTGAAGGACCTGACCGGCTCCAACCGCATAGTCATGGCTTCCTGCACCCAGGTTCAAGCTTCCTGGGCTGACACCATCAGTCAGCAGTACGGTGAGTTCACGTACCATTTCTTTGCTGCCCTAACTGGCCAAAAGCCGGACGGGAGCGGTGCGGTCAATGCTGATGCCAACGGCAACGGCAAGATCTCGATGGTCGAAGCCTACAACTATGCCCGGAGCCACGACGGAAGGCCGGAGACGCCGGGCTACGAGGACAATGGCGTCATCCCGCATCACACAGGTAACATGCCCAGCGGCGGCGATGGGACACTGGGCCTTGCCACTCATCTCTGAGGCGGTGCTGGGGGGTTACCCACGGCCTTGGGGGGATGTTGTTGGGACACAAAGCGGCCAGCCCCCCCCAAAAAAGCCCGGCGCGGGGGGGGCCATATAAAAAAATGGGCTTTTATTCAGACGTAATCAGACC
>CAYNMY010000013.1:7907-13345 GCA_964398275.1 uncultured Armatimonadia bacterium
GGGGGGGGGCACCAAACGCGCCCCGCGACGGCCACCGCGGCGGGTCGCTGGCTGGCACTTATAACTCTCTGGCGTTTTCTGCTCTCTTACGCTGCCAGTTTGCTTTTCTGTTGGGATTGGTAGGCCGCCGCGGCGTGCTTCCCTTCCTCGAGTTCTTCGAGTTTAGCCTGGATTTCCATTTTGGCTTCATTGAGCCGCCGTTCGTGGTCGCGGTGGATATTGAGGATCTTCGCGAGTCGTGAGATCATATCGGGTGGCGCTTTGCCGATGGCGATCAACTCGGCGGCCTGGACGTAGACCACCTGCCAGGCCCGGGCCTGTTCGTCCAGGAGCTCCTGGAATAGCTCGATATCGCCATTGTCCAGGGCGATTTTCTCCTGAGTTTGTATATTGGATAGCTGGCCCACTGCTTCCCAAAGCGTCTGTGGGCAGCGGCTCAAGCGGCTTGTCTGCGGCATGCAATTTCTGCCTTGGTCCAGGTATTACGCAGATCCTCGACAATTGTGATTACCTGGGATAGTTTCTCAGAGTCGTCTTCAATGCTGGCTTCGCTGAGTTGGGTGTGCAGCCAGGTGTACAGCAGCCGCAAGTTGCCGGATAGTTCCCTGTCAGCATCATCATCAAGTGCGCAAGTCAGCTCGGTCAGTATGCGCTGGGCGCGCGTGATGAGGTGGCATTGCTGCTCGCAGTCGCGCCTGGCCATAGCTTCGGCCGCCTGGTGGAGGAAACGCACCGCGGCATCAAACAGCATTACCACCAGCCGCTTGGGATCGGACGACTCTACTTCCGTGCGCTGGTAGACCTGTTGAGCATAGGCGCTTACGGTCATCCTCAATTGCTCCCCGTGCTGCTACTACCTGTTCTGGCTCGAGTACATTGTACTCAGAGTTTCCATTTGCATCGTCATCCAGTCGCCCAGTGCTTGGGCCTCGGCCAGGGCCTGCTCCATCACCAGGAAGGACTGCTGCATTCGGTCAATATACGCCTGCAAGTCCTCCTGCAGCCGCTCAATCTCCTCATCAATGGCTTCAATATCCTCGGAGACACCTTCGGTGGCGAGGCTGATCAGACCGTCGTCATCGTCAGTCATCAGGGTGAGATAATCTTCCAGACGACTGCCCATCCCCTTGCTTATCTTTACTGTGCCATACGAACCAGGCTCGGTGACGGTGATTCTTAGCATTAATCCGGCGGTGTTCGCGTTGCCGTCATTGCCGGTCAGATACCGACCCAGGCCGGTGGCCTCTTCCCCATTGATAGTCCCGGCTACATCCTCGCCGGTGTAGGTCTCTACTACTCCGGCAGTCGCCCCGCCCAGGTCTGTGCCACCCGCGCCATCATCCAGTGATGAGCTGATCTCAATGTTGTAGCTGTTGCCGTAGATATTGTGGTTAATGACGATTGTGTCACCGTCTACCGAGGCAGTTAGGCTGGCGTCGTAGACATTGAACGTCCAGTTAAGATGATCTGCGGCCTCCTGGAGGCTCATACCGTTCTGGAGATGGGCAGTGAATTCCGCGCCGTAGAAAGTCAGGTTCTCGCCCTGGGTGATTCCTGAGGCCAGCGTGGCACTGGTGGCACCGGCCTGTGCGGCCGCCTGGGTTATCGCTACGGCGTACCCGTCGGCGCCGGAGTCCCGCGTAGCCGCGGTGGAGGAGAAATACTCTACATAGCCGCTGGTACTCTCGGTATACAGCCCAAAGAGGCGCTTGACCGCCTCGGGGTTGGAGGCCAGCGCGTCCTTGAATGCCGTTGCATCCAGCACCAGGTGGTCGCTGTCGTCGGTAGTTATCCCCACCTGCGAAAGTAGTTGCAGATCCAGGCCCAGAGTGCTTACCGGGTTGGTTGCCGCCCCGCGCAGCCCCTCCTCCAGCATCATTACCGACATCTCGCCCAGAAATATCCCACCAGTATCAGTGTCAGGATTATACTGCTGTGCATTGTTAATGATATCAACTACTGAGTTGTGTTGGCTTATGAAATTGTTGACACTGGCGACCGTCGCATCCGGGTCGCCAGTGACTCGCAAGACGATTGTGTTCTCCGAGTCCGCCGCGAGTAACTCCAGGGACAACCCTTCAATGGCGTCATCTACACTGTTGGTCGCGCGGGTCATGGAGTACCCGTCAATGCTAAACTGGGCGTCCTGGGCCTGGTCTATCACGTTGGCCGGAGCCTTGGCCAGCGCCCCCAGGGTCACCAGAACATTGTTGTCGTCGGTAAAGGTGGGCGTCCCGGCGTCCCCGACAATCTCCAGCCGATAGACCGTCTCGCCGTCCACATCGGCAGAGGTTACGGTGGCGGTAACATTGGCGACGGTACTTGTTATTCGTGCGGCAATCTCCTCCAGGCTATCAGCGGCCAGGTTGATGGTGACATCCGTCCCATTGATCTGCACCGTCCCGCTGGGTGAAGTGCCCAGCTCCAGCACCTCGCCCACTGCCGTGGTCTTGTCAGTGATATAGTCGCTGGCGGCGCCGTCGGTAATAGCCGTCTTAATGCTGGTGGCGTTGCCCACCAATCCCAGCGACTCCAGCAGGTCCGAGGAGTTAGCATCTACCAGGTCAATGGCATTGTCAACGCCGGTGGTATTGGAGGTGATGGTCAGGCGGTGGTCGGTCTCCGAGATGGTTACAATACTGGCGGTAACTCCCGCCCCGGCAGCATTGATGGCATCTCTGATGTCGGTCAAGGAGTCAGCAGACGCAATCGTTACGGCCTCGCCGTTGACCAGTATATCCCCGCTGAGGCTCATCTGCGCCTCGGCATCCGCTACGGTGGTTGAGGCAATCTTGTGCGCGGCAGCCAGGTCCGTGATAATCAGTTCGTAGGTGCCCGGCGCCGCTCCGTCGGAGACAAACGCAGCTACGGCGCTGGTGTCGGAGTTGCTCAGGGAACGAGCAGCGAAAGTATCCGTGTTAGTCAAGCCTTCTGCGTAGCTGCCCAGAATAACCAGTGCCCCGGTGAGGCTCTGGTACTGGGCCAGCAGCAGTTGCTCTCCGGTCTTCTGGGCCTGGAGATTAATGATGGGGCTGGAACGGGCCTGGGCCAGTTGCGTGAGGATACCATCAACATCCAGCCCGGAGATAAGCCCGGATATTGAGCTTATGCCGGTTATGTAGCTAGGCATTACGACTCCTCCTCCGTCTCCCTCGCTGCCTGGGTCCTACTCTCATACTGAAATATCGGCACAACAGAGCTTCATCTGTAGGAGTTGTCCGATTCACAAAAGGGGGGTTCGCACCGTAGGAGCGGCATCCTTGCCGCGATGGGTGGTGGCTTGCTTTGGGACAGGAATGTCCCTCCTACCAAAATATGGGTCCTGCCGCGAGCCCGCTGCCTCAGTTCGGGACAGGAATGTCCCTCCTACCAAGATATAGGCATTGAGCCGCCGCACACCACGCATCTCTGGTAGGAGCGGCATCATTGCCGCGATTAGGCCTTGATTTCGCAGGAGCGGGTCGCGACAAGAATGTCGCTCCTACCCAATCAAATGTCGTTGCCCTGTATCCTAAAATGTAGAAAAAGGTTTATGGGGAACCACTCTCATTTCTAAGAGTGGCTCCCCTGTGCTGTTCTGTTGTCGTTATGTTGTCGTTAGGCTGCCGTTGAGCTGCCGTTACTACACCCGGATCAGTGTCAGCACGTTCTGCGGCAGGGCGTTAGCCTGTGCCAGGAACGATATGGCGGACTGGACCAGTATCTGGCCGGTCGTGAACTCCGCCATCTCCCGACCGAAGTCGGTGTCGCGGATCGTGCTTTCCGACGCCGCCAGGTTCTCGCGGGATACCGCCAGCGACCGCGCCTGGGCCTCCAGCGAGTTGCTCTGGAACGCACCCAGGTCACCACGCATGGTTGACACATCATTGATAGCCTGGTCAATAGAGGCGAGGGCAGTGCTAGCCCCTGATGCCGTAGAGATGTCAATGGCGGACAGGGCCGTGCCGCTGGTCGCTCCCAGCACACTGGTATTGATGCTATCAATCGTGGTGGTCGCCGTCTGGCCAGCATCCACACCAATCTGGAACGACAACTGCCCACCAGTCACGTAGATGGCGTTGGCATTGGTGTAGTTGGTGTGGTTGGCACCTGTGGCGCTGGTGTCATCGTCTATGGTAATGGTCCCATAGGTCGCGTTCGCCAGCACCAGGCCCGTGGTCCCTCCGCCGGTGAACGTCGGCGTGGTGGCATCGGGCAGCGTCACGGTGGCGATAGCGCTGACTCCGGTGTCTGCCTCGAACAACGCTCCGCCTGCCGTCAGGATATTGAAGCTGTCCGGCGCAACGCCATGCACGAACTCGGCGGCCACGTATGTACTGCCACCCCAGTTTACGGTATACAACTCCAGCTTATCGGTGGCGGTATCGATGCGGGCCTTGACGCCGGTAGTGGCGTACTCGGCATTCACATCGGTGATTATCGTGCCTATGGTGGTATCTTTGGTGTACGTGTTGGTGGCATTTATCTGCGTGCCATTGATGAACAGCGTCGTCGTCCCGGCGTTGGTGAAACCCGCGTCAATGCCGTCGAGCTTGGTGGCCGTGGTCATGGCAACACCCGACGCCTCGGTGTCGGCCACTGCTTGTTCGGCGGCTGTGGTCGTGTTGACGCCCACCCAACCCGTGTCAGTGATCCCGGAGAGCGCGGCCGAATCAATGTGGGTTATGTCGTTGATCGCGGCGGCAGTACCTGCACTGCCGTCCAGCAGCTTCACGCCCGCGTACGCGGTGTTATTGGCAATATCGTTGATAGTGCCCCGCGCACTGGCTACCTGAGCTTGCAGGGCAGCCCGCGCGTCGTCGTTCAGGTTGCTACTCGACGAGGCGCTTACCGCCAGGTCACGAATCTGCCGTAGCAGGCTGTTGACCTCATTGAGCGCTCCTTCAGCGGTCTTGATGAGGTTCACGCCCTGGAGGGCGTTCTGCTCGGCGACGTGCAGGCCGGAGACCTGCGCGCGCAGCAGCTCACTCATTACCAGGCCGGCCGGGTCGTCCGCACCTCGGTTGATGCGGAAACCCGAACTCAGCCGCTCAATTGATTGGCTGATGCGGTTGGTGTTGATCTCCAGGTTCCGCTGCGCGTTGATTGACGATATGTTTTGGTTGATCCTTGTTAAAGCCATTTACTCTTTCCTCCTTTTCTTCCTTGAGTTGTTATACTCTGAGGGGCAGCATCCTTACTGCCCCATCTTTTCCGATTAGGTTGTCACACTACAAACGGCTACAGCCAACTGCTCCCTCACTTCACCCCTTTCGCCCTTCCTGGCTTTGCAGGCATCCTCTTGTCACTTGCTACGGTTCTATCGGCAGCCGCTTCTGCGGTCTTTAACCTTTGAGCAATGTTTCTGGGGACCAGGCGGGCCGGCCTCGCTGCGCTCGACCCGGCCCCTCCAAGAATAGAGGCGCGAGGCGGGAATCAACGCCAAGGCAACCGGCCCC
>CAYNMY010000014.1:0-13332 GCA_964398275.1 uncultured Armatimonadia bacterium
CAGCCGCCCCAGGAGCATCAGGAAGCGCATCCGCCCGTCATCGCCGTCCGCACGCGTGTTATCTTGCTCCAGCAGCGCCCGGGCCGCCTCACGAAGCCACTCGCTGCGCGTGCGCCGCTCGCGGGCGGCTGCCTCGTCAATCTGCTTGAGCAGGTCGCCTTCCAGGCTAATGTGTATCTTGTCAGTAGCCACCAGTGGCACCTCCTTGTCTACTAGTGGCTAGTGTATACCCACGCCGGGCGCATGTCAACCAATCACAGCTCCTCCGGCCCGCAGATTTTCCCCGCGACTGCGGAGGCTGCCGCGACCGCCGGACTGGCCAGGTAGACCTCGCTCTCGGGGTGGCCCATGCGCCCCACGAAGTTGCGGTTGGTCGTGGCGATAGCGCGCTCGCCCGCCGCCAGGACGCCCATGTGCCCGCCCAGGCACGGGCCGCAGGTGGGTGTGCTGACCAGGCAGCCCGCTGCCAGGAAAGTCTCCACCAGGCCCTCGCGGGTGGCTTCCAGATGAATCTCCTGGCTGCCGGGAATGACGATGCAGCGTACACCGTCGGCCACCCGGCGGCCCCGCAGGATCTCGGCGGCAATACGCAGGTCCTCCAGCCGCCCGTTCGTGCACGCGCCGATGACCGCCTGGTCAATGGTGATCTCCCCCACCTCCGAGATACCGCGCGTATTCTCGGGCAGGTGCGGAAAGGCGACCTGCGGCTCGATGTCGGCAGCGTCCCACGCGTAGACTTTCTCATACTCAGCATTTTCGTCGCTGGCAAAGACCTCGAAATCACGCGTCGCGCGCGGCGCTACCCACTCGAGCGTAGTCTCGTCGGGAGTGATTATCCCATTCTTGGCACCAGCTTCGATCGCCATGTTGCACATTGTGAAGCGGTCAGCCATCGGCAGATTCTCGATCACCGGCCCGGCAAACTCCATCGCCATATAGCGCGCGCCATCTACGCCGATCCGGCCGATAGTATAGAGGATCAGGTCCTTGCCACAGACCCACTGGTTGAGTTGGCCGGTGAAGACGAATTTGAGGCTGGCGGGCACGCGGAACCAGCACTCGCCCAGGGACATACCGGCGGCGGCATCGGTGGAGCCGACACCGGTGGCGAAGGCGCCCAGCGCGCCGTAGGTGCAGGTGTGCGAGTCGGCGCCGATGACCACCTCGCCGGGCAGGACCAGGCCCTTGTCCGGCAGGATGATATGCTCGATGCCGCCGGTCTGGGCTTCGTAGAAGTGCTGCAGGCCCTGCTCGCGGGCGAAGTCGCGCAGGAGCTTGGTCTGCATGGCCGACTTGATGTCCTTATTGGGGGTGAAGTGGTCGGCGACCAGCACGACCTTCTCCGCGTCAAAGACCCGGTCGGCGCCCATCTTCGCGAACTCTTCGATAGCGATCGGCGCAGTGATGTCGTTGGCCATGACCAGGTCCAGCCTGCAGGTAATGAACTCGCCTGGGCGCACCCGGTCACAACCGGCTGCCCGCGCCAGAATCTTCTCGGTTATTGTCATTGCGCACCTCTGATGAATCCTGAATACCAAAAGGGGGGAGGTCTCTCCCCTTGCTTAGGTTACAACAAGTTGCGCAGGCGGTCAACGCCGTCTGCCCACACCACAGCGAGCAGGTTGCCTTATGGGGCGAAGGTGGATATACTTTATGCCAGCTTGCAGACTGTGTACTGGTTTGCCACCCGATAGCGAGAGGGTATCTGATGCGTCCGATACAACTGGACGAGAATAGTTACCGCGACAAGGTCTATGCCTGCTGGCTGGGGCATCTGCAAACATAAGGCAATCACGCAGGAGGACAGCAATGACGCAAAGGCAGCGATATCTCGAGACGATGCTGTTCGGCAATCCCGACAAGGTCCCGTTTTGGATCAGCGGGGGGCGGGAAAAGACGCTCGCGAACTGGTACCGCACCGGTCTGCCGGAGGGGGCTGATGCGGTCCAGTATATGTACGAGACGCTCGGGATCGAGCCCGAAGAAACCCAGCCGCGCGTTGGTCTGGGCGTGTCCTTCCAGATGATCCCTAAGTTCGAGGAGAAGGTCCTGGAGCACAAGGACGGTCATTACCTGGTGCGTGACTGGATGGGTGCGATTACCGAGATCTCCGACGAGTACAACTACACCTACATCCGCCGGCCCAAGGACTTCGTGACCCGCCGTTGGTGGCGCTTTCCGGTTACCAACCGTGACGAGTGGGAAGAGATGAAACCGCGCTTTAATCCGCATGACCCCAAACGCTTCCCCGATGACTTCGAGGAGCGCTGCCAGGCACTGCAAGACCGCGACTATACTGTCTCCCTGGGCCTTAGCGGTCCGTTCTGGCAACTGCGCGAATGGGTCGGCTTCGAGCAGCTCTGTGTCCTGATGATCGAAGACCCCGACTTCATCCACGAGATGATCGAGTTCTGGACCGAGTTTATCTCGGCCACACTGGCCCCGATTATCCAGCGGGTGCAGATTGACTCGGTCACATTCAATGAAGACATGGCCTACAAGCAACACAGTATGATCTCCCCGGCGATGTGTCGGGAATTCCTGATGCCCCCCTGGACACGGTGGACCAAGGAACTCAAGGCCAGTGGCTGCCCCGTTGTGTTGGTTGACTCGGACGGCTACGTGGGTGAGCTCATTCCCCTGTGGATCGAGTGCGGCGTAAATGCCGAGGGTCCTAATGAGATAGCCGCGGGCAATGACCTGGTGGAGTACCGCCGGCTCTACGGCAAGCAGATGGCCTATGTGGGTGGCATTGACAAGCGGGCGATGGCCAAGGGCGGACAGGCCTTGCGCGACGCGATAATGAATGTGGTTCCGCCCCTGCTCGAAGAGGGCGGCTATATGCCCAGTTGCGACCACGGCATACCCGCGAATGTCTCCTGGCCCAATTACGTCGAGTACGCCCGCCTGCTGGCAGAGCTGTGCGGCTGGTTGTAGCAACAACCGGGGTAAGAGCAGGTTCAGCGGAAGAACATAGGCATCTGCTGGCTGGTGATAGCGCCGTATACCCCCCACAATGTACCGGTGATGAAGTCGCCCAGGATGACGCCAATGAAGAGGCGGCGGGCCTTCTGGTAAGTCTTGATCCCGAAGTAGCGCAGGATAGCGGACTTAATCAGCCAGGCGATGAAGAAGGGCATCCATATCTTGTCCATCGCCCGGGTCCAATAAGCGCCACTGAAGGCCAGCACGAAGCCGATCGGGTGGAAGGGCCAACCGTAGATGCGCTGGCGGGCCAGTGACAAACCCACAGTGAAGACCGCGCCGAAAGCAAACGCACCCAGCGACAGCCAGTCCGTCTTCTGCGGGGCCAGCCCCATCCAGTCCGTCACCTGCGGCGTGGCCCTCAGCCAGCCGGACAAGAGGTTCATCGGCACCTGCCCGGATCCGGTATACCACTGCCGTATGATGCTACTGGCTGCGCCATACTTGTAGTACAGAAACAAGAATGAACAGACGGACGTCACGATGGTCAGCACCACGCTCAGGGGCAGTCCCCAGCGAAGCTGCCTTGCCGAAACACCACCCTCCTCGCGTATCTTGAAGGCGCCGAGCAGGTGAGGCATGTAGTTGTCGCGATAGTCGTACTGCCACCACACGTTGTAGGCCAGCGCCACCTTCGTGGGCGTACTCAGGTTCCGTAGACCGGTCACGGCCATAATCAACTGGCGCGGCCCCATGTTGGGATCGAAGGTGTGTCCCGCGCCGGCTTCGGCCACGATGCGTCCCAATGAGAGGGTGAATAGATAAAACAGCAAAACAAGTGGCAGACTCACCGTCACCGGCATGCCGCCGATATTGGCCAGCCAGACCAGGCCCACCACGCTCAGGCCCAAGCCCCACAGCGAGAACCGGGGCGAGTATATGGATACCGGATCCTCCTGCGGGTCCCAGACCTTGGTCAGTTCCTCCCGGATCTGGCGGCGGCCAATCCACAAGCTCAGCAATACTAGCGCGAGCATGCCGCCTGAACCTTGCACACCGGTCATGGGCAGCCTGGCTATGCCCGCTCCCGGGCCGGCCTCGACCAGCCCCATCATCCCCGCTACTACCCATTCCACTCGATTGGCCGCCCAGAAAAACCAGCAGGAAAACGACATATCAGTAGTCAGGAGGAAGGCCATGCCGATAACCCAGGGATAAAAGCCGATATTGAGGGTGGAGATATACGTCCAGGGCGCCTTGGTAAAAGCGCTGGCATAGTTCTTGGCCCGCAGCCAAACGCCGGGGAAGGCGGGGTACATGAAGTTGATGGCGTTGGCGCTCTGCAAGACGGCGGGGATACTGAAACCCACCCACGTCAGCTTGTCCTTCCAGAAGTGGGACAGATCCTCAGTCTGGGTCAACTCCAGGGGGATTTGCACCAGAGGGAAAGTGAGCCGCTCGCGCTGGACCCATTGGCGCCCCACCAGGTTGGTCAGGAACAGCCCGCCGAAGACCAGCAGCAGCAGCATCGTGCTCCAGTAGCCCACGGGCAGCAGCCAATCGGAGATCACGTCCCAGCGAAGCAGCGGGACCGCCGCCTCATAATAGCCCATGATCGTCGGCCACGACTGGGGTCGGTAAAGCTCCGGTACCTGCGGCAGGAACTCAGCCCATTGGTTTTCCGGCGTGGCGAAGTACTGGCCGGCTGCCATGAAATTGAGCATGAACGGCGTCCCGGATATGCCGCTCACGCAGATCATCACGCTGACCATCACGTAAATGACCAGCAGCTCCGAGCGGGTCAGGCCCAGGCGTCTGGCGATCACGCGCAGCCCCAGCGCAAGGAGTGTCAAGAAGAACACGATGGCGATGCTGCCAAGCTGCAGTGACGTCCCGCCCCACCAGAAGCTCTGCACCACCAGATACAAGTAAATGCCAATATAGGTGGCCGGCGGCACCAGCAAACCGCCGATAAGCACCGCCCGCCACCAGGGCGGGTCGTAGCTCGGAGCCGATTTGATCGGCGGCTCAACGCGGTCTATGGGGCAGAGCCTCCCAACACTGGGGCCTGCTTCGCTAAGACCATCAGCAGTTCGCGCCGAGCCCAACGAAATCCTCCCCGGCCAGGCGAGGGCAGAGGCTAGTGGCGGACGATGCTGGTCACGAACCGGTAGTCGACGTCCAGGGCATAGAGCCTCTTATGGAAACGCGCGGGTATGTTGTCCAGGATGCTGCCACCGCGACGCGGGAGGGACTTCGTATCGGTCATATTCTCCTGGAAAATCAACAACGGCCCGCTGCCGCGGTAGTTTCTGACCACCGGAACGGCGGGATGGATGCCGTGGCCCAGTTCGCGCCGATCCAGGATCACCCGGCCCTCGTCCCAGGGCACGCCGCCGTCCTGGCTGTGCCAGACCACCAGGTCGCCGCCCTCGTAGTCGGTGGGCGGATCGGTGACGACCATCGCGTAGGCTGTTATCTGCTGCCCGTCAGGGCTGTACATTACTCCCCGGCCGTGAGCCGGCGCAACCATCTCCAACACATGCCCGTCGCTACACTGCAAGAACGGTCGGCCGTAGGCCGGCGAAATCCGATACTGCTGGCTGTGGCCGGCAATGTCCACCATAATCTGGTCATTGCTCTGGCGGCAGTTGCTCGCGTCGAGTTCTTCC
This sequence comes from uncultured Armatimonadia bacterium, assembly GCA_964398275.1. Lineage (GTDB taxonomy): Bacteria > Armatimonadota > Zipacnadia > Zipacnadales > Zipacnadaceae > JALGTD01. The sequence goes on from CAYNMY010000014.1 coordinate 5,598, forward strand.
GGAGTGGCCAGCGTTCCCAAATCCGCACCGTTCGTGGCGATCAGGTGTTGGGTGGCCGGATCGTACATGAGCGAGTAGGGCTTGGCACCGCTTTTGGGGCGCACGCGGGTGATAGCGAGGTAGACCATGTTTTGCGCAGCGTCGTATAGAATGTCCCGAATGTAGCAGCGGCTGTCGCCGAACTCGACCAGCTCGGTGCCCTCGTCCCAGGTGAGGCCGCTATCAGTGCTGCGGTGCATCTTCAGGGGGCAGTTGGCTCCCGCCTTGCCAAATCGGTAGAAGAGCAGGATGTCGCCGTTGGCAAGCTGCAAAGGGTTGGGGTAGGTCGCCCGGCTGCCGATCTCCCGACCCAACCACCACTCGGAGATATCCTCCGGGTATACACTCCACGCATACTTTACCGGGTGGTAATGGCAGCCATAGAACAGCTGGAGATGACCGTCCTGGGTGATGAGCAGTTCCGGGTTATTGTGGCCGTCTTTGGTGCGCACATCATCAACCTGCACCGGCTCGGCCCATTGGTGGGTATCGTGGTCGTAGTAGGTCACCATGGCGTAGAAGTCATGACTCAGATATGCGACATAGGTGCGGTCATACTTGCCGGCATAGAAGACCGCCTGGCCCGGCGGATTATTGTAAGACAGAGATCCGGCGAGCGAATCATTGGCGAAATAGCTCACTTCATCCGCCCAGGCCGCCGATACCATCACCAGCACCCCGAGCAGTGCGACTCCGTATCTCCTTGCTGTGCTCATCTTCATCACGAATCATCCTGCCATTAGTCTGTTTCGCTTCCGCGACTTGCTACCAATTGATAGTCCCGGTCCAGCGCGTAGAGGCGCTGGCCGCGGCGCATGGGGCGGTTGTAGTTGTTCCAGATCTCCCACGTCCCGTACCAGGGAAGCCTGCAATTGGGCCGCTCGATCTCTATGGGCATGATGTGGTACTGTTGCCGTATCTCGTAGCGGTACACAAACTCGGGAGACGCGTTGTCACCGACCCCCTGAAATATCACGAGTGGGCCGCTGCCCGGGTAGTTGCGGACCAGTTGCAGGCCGTAAGGGTTGTCGGGGATAGCAGCGCGATCCACGATGACCTTGCCGTCATCCCACGTCTTGCCGCCGTCGGGGCTGGTCCAGAGCCATACATCGTGGCAGGGGACCGGCTTCTGCGGCTCATCGGCCACAATAACAGTCAGGTACCGCCGGACGGTCACCCCATCGGGGCTGTACCGGAGCCCCCGGTATCCGTCATAGGGCGGAATTACGATTACCCGGGAGGTGCCCCAGCGGACGAAGGACCACTCGCCCCGGCAGTCGTTTGCGTCGAGTTCATCTCTCATCGCCTCGGCACCCAGATCCACGCCGTTCATGCCCAATACATGACGGGTAACCGGGTTGTACTTGACCGCGTAGGGCATCTTGGGCGGAGGGTGATAACCGCCTTCCCGGACGCCAATGTACACCATATTCTCCACAGCGTCGTAGAGGATATCCCGGATGTAGCACCACGCATCTTCGAAGTGGACAATTTCGTGGCCCTCGTCCCAGGTGCTGCCGTTGTCGATGCTGCGGTGCACCGTCAACGGACAGTCATCGCGGGTGATAGACCGCCGGTAAAACAGCAGAATGTCCCCGTTGGCAATCTGCACGGCTCCCGGGTAGGTCGCCCGGCGGCCGATGTACTTACCCAGTCGCCAACGAGAGATATCCTCCGGATAGAGACTGCGCGCATACTTGACCGGATCCGCATGACAACCGTAAAACAGGTGAAGATAGCCATCATTGGTGATCAGAAGCCCCGGGAGATTGTGCCCGTCGTTGAAGAGCACGTCATCAACCTGGACCGGCTCGGCCCAGCGCCCGGTATCGTGGTCATAATAGGTGATCCTGGTGTAGAAGTCATGATCACAATAGGTCACGTAGGTACGGTTGTGCTTGCCGGAATAGAACATCGCGCGCGAGCGGCCGCTATTCCCCGACAAAGTCCCCAGCAGCGCATCGGAAGCAAAGTACTTCTCGCCCTCGGCCTGCACCGCGTCGCCTGCTACAAGCACAGCCAGGAGCGCAATAACAGCCGCACTGCTAATACGCGGACTCAGTTTCATAGCTTTCCCCTTTGCTATTGCCCTTCATCACCGCGACTCGTTACCAGTTGATAGTCCCGGTCCAGTGCGTAGAGCCGCTTGCCCACGCGGCCCGGGCTATTATAGTTGTTCCACGTCGCCCAGTTACAGAACCAAGCTATGCTCTTGTGGGCCAGGCGTATCGGCTCAATGTGGTACTTCTGGCGCGCCTCGTATCGGCGTATGAACTCCGGAGACGCATGCTGGCCGCTGCCCTGGAATATCACTATCGGGCCGGTGCCGGAGTAGTTCCTGACCAGGGCCGTGGTGTGGGGGCGGTCGCCATCCAGGTCAGCCTCGGCTACCATCACCTGGCCCCCGTCCCAGCTCTGGCCACTATCACTGCTTTTCCAGACCAGCACATTGCCCCCACCACTGCCGAAGCTGTAGATGTTCACACCATCGGGGCTGTACATGTTGTGCCTGCCGATAGCCCCAGACTCGATATGCAGCACGCTGCCGTCGGGTAGCCTTACGAATTTCCCGAGGACCTGGCAGTTGTTGGCATCCAGTTCTTCCTTGATCGCCTTGGTGCCCAGGTCCACGCCGTTCATACCAATCAGATGTCGGCTGGCCGGATCGTACTGGACCGAGTAGGGAGTGGACAGAGGATGAAGCTCACCCGACAGCCGCTCCGGAGTATCGCGCACCAGCTCGCTCAGTGCCAGATAGAAGCGGTTCTTGATAGCGTCGTAGAAGATGCCGCTGATGTAGCACGCGCCGGAGTAGTTGCGGTGGACAGGGCTAATCCTAAACTCGACAATCTCGGTGCCCTCGTCCCAGGTGCGAGCATTGTCCGTGCTACGATGGACCTTGAGCGGTCTGTGCCAGCCCCCCTTGCCATATCGGTAGAAGAGCAATATGTCCCCGTTGGCAAGCTGCACGGGATTGGGATAGGTGGCTCGGCTGCCGATCTCGCGGCCCAGCCGCCAGCGGGTAATGTCCTCCGGGTAGAGGCTGCGGGCGTACTTAACCGGATTCCCGTGGCAGCCGTAGAACAGGTGGATGTAGCCATCTCGGGTAATCAAGATTTCCGGAGTGTTATGGCCGTCGTTGAAACGACAGTCATCCACCTGCACCGGCCCAATCCAGCGCTTCGTATCGTGATCGTAGCAGGCGACCTTGGCAAAAAACTCATCGCTTATGTACGCCACGTAGGTGCGATTGTGTTTCCCGGAGAAGAACATTGCCTGCGACGGCGGATTGTTCGGTGATAGGGTGCCCCGCAGAGAGTCGTCAGCGAAGTACTTCACTTCCTGGGCATAGCCCGTCGCCAGCATAACCAGCAGCCCGACCACAACCGCTGCGCACTTGACTATCCTCCTACTGCTCACTGCTAATCCGCCTTTCATTAGTGCGTTTTGGTTCCCACTGTCGGTCACAAGCCCATCATCGGCGGCCAGGGGGAGAGACGCTCAGCCCTCGGGAAACGATAACCTATCGAGGTTTGCACCCGGGTGGATCGGCTGCTCTACCGGCACGGTGGCCCCTGGTTAGCTGCGCTTGCGCCCCCGCGAGAAGACCAGGACGCCCAGCAGCAGGATTACGCCCATCAGCAGCAGAACGTTGGGCAGTGCCGAGCCGGGCAGCCCGCCTACCTCGGTCACGTACCAGACCAGCCCGGCGCCGAGCGCGCAGAAGGCGGCCAGCGCCGTCACCCAGATGAACAACCACTGGAAGGCGGAGGCGACAGTTTCGAGGTCGAAGGCGCCGGCTTCACGCCGCCGACGGGAATCAACACTGCCTTCCAGGCGACTTTCGAAGTGGTCCGCCAGATCGTCAAACGCCCGGTCCAGTTCTCCCTCCAGCTCGCCCTGGCGCACCATACTGATGAAGAAGGGCGAAAAGGTCTGCGGATAGCGGCTGAAGGCGGTGGCTATCGTCCGCCCCATCTCGACGTCCTCGCGCACCGAATCAACGATCTCGCGCACAAACGCGCTCTCGCCTTGCTCGCGCAGAGTCTCGAAAATGTCCAGAATATTGATCTCGGCGTGCATTAGACTGGCGAATTGCCGGCAAAAGGCCGCCAGTTCCGCGTTGCCGAATTCGCCTTCATTTTCCGGCATTACTGGTTAGCACCTCCGGCCATTGCTTCAATCTGTGGCCCCTAGATGACTTGCGCGCGCAGCTTCTCCAGCAGCTCGCGGGCATCCGCGTGGTTGGGCTTATCCGCCATCTGCAGCTCCAGCTCGGCCAGCGCCTCAAAGGGGCGGGCCAGGCGTATCTTCACGACGGCAAGATTGTAGTGCACGTTGGGGAAGTCCGGGTCTATCGCGATGACCTTCTGGAGAGCCTCTTCGGCCATCTGGAGATGACCCAGAGCGCTGCGGGCGGCGGCGATGTTGAGCCACGCCCTGGCATGCGCAGGCTGCAGGGCTGTCACACACTGGAAATACTCCAGAGCCCGGGTATGCTGCTCCAGGTAGTGGTAGGCAGCACCCAGGTTGAGCAGCGCGATGATATCTTCGGGCTTCTCAGCAACCACGTCGGAGAGCCACGCCACCGCCGCCGCAATGTCACGGCGCGCCAGCGCCTTGGTGCCCGCGCGCAACTTGGCTGCGGCCGTCTGGGGCGACCTTTTCGCAAAAGGCCACATAACGCGCCTGCCGATGCTGAGAGTGGAAGCTGTTGGCAGTATAGCAAAGCTAAAGTCGCACTGTCAACCACGCCCGACTTCTTGCGCCATCTCCGCCCAGATGCGCAAAGTCTCGGGGTTGCCGTTGATCGAGTGGATATCGCTCAGATTGAGGTCAAGCCGCCCACTCTGGCACTCGGCTACCCGCTCTCGGAGTTCTGCGCGCATCTGCTCGGCCGTAAAGCTGAGCAGCACCTTCCCCGGATGGCAGTGGACCTCGAGCGCCATGCGGTCACCAACCGCGGCGACCGCGCAGCGTCCCGACGACCACGGCGAGACGTGCAGCCGGCGTAGCCCAGGCAGCGTGGCGAGCATTTCATACTTTTCGTCGAGGCACTCGCAACCGTGATAGTACACAGTGCCCCGGCTGCGGGGCACGCAGATTTGCACGTCGTAGCGGTGCACGAATTCCTCGTACTGCCTGGGGCCAAGCCCGGCGGATATCTGCGCTGAGACGTAGATCCACTCGTCACTCAAGCGCGGCCGCCGCTCAAAGAAATCGTCCTCCAGGTAGACGCAATTGGCCCGCCACGGCACGATCATGTTGTAGCGCCCATCGGGGCTGGGTACGATGTTGACTGCACCAATCTCTTCACGCCACTGATCGTCGGCCACCACGGCATCGGTGATCGTCTTCATGAGCCGGTGCACGTTCTGAGGCTGGTCAATCATATCGTACATCAGCGTATCCATGCCCCGGATATATGCCGCGAAGTCGTACGGCGCGTAGGTCAGGGTGGGATAGCACACGAAGGTCATCAACCGGCCATCAACCAGTTCGGAGGTGCGCTCTACCAGCTCCTCGGTAGCCGCCTCGTCCAGTTCTCGAATTGGCGTGGTGAGGCGCTTGAAGTCGTAGCCATCAGCGAACGGGTAGACCATTCGATACGATCCGTATGCGCCCCGACCGGTGCTCTCTCGGCCGATTTCAACGCCCCAGCCCCGGATCTCGTTAATCACGGCGGTAACCCGGAGCGCCGGCCATACGATGTGGTCTTCCGGCACATTCTCGGCCATCCAGATTCGTCGCTTCAGGTCAAACTCAATGTTGCGAGCCAGCGCGTCCTGACACTGGGTCATCGGCTCACCAAACATGTACTTCCAGTGCTCACCGGGAATCCCCTCATAGGTCTCACACACCGGGATGCGCTCCGTCGGCAGCAACGCATTATGCCGCGCCCACAGCTCTTTCTTGTCCGCTTCGCACGGACGCTGCGACAGCTCCAGCACGCGATCCACCAGCGGCCGCAGTATTTCGACGTCGGTCATATCCGCAAACTCCTGTCAATCCGGCGATGCTTTCGGGTTGCCTGACATCCGTCGGGTCAGATTATACCGTTGTAGCGCCAGCCCGTAAAGCCCACCTAACCACGTATCTGTTCCGCTGGAGACGGTTGCCTCGCCGCCGGTGGGAGTGTTATACTCAAGCTGGCATGGCGAAACAGTACTTCATAGACACAATGGGCTGCCAGATGAACGAGCGCGACTCCGAAACGATAGCGGGAATCCTGCACAGTTGCGGCTACCGTCCGGCCCAAACCACCGCTGATGCGGATTTCATCGCGCTCAACACCTGTGCGGTGCGCGCCAAGCCTGTGCATAAGGTCTTCTCCAGGCTTGGCGAACTGCGCCGGATTAAGCAGCAGCGTCCGGGCACAGTGATTGCCGTACTCGGCTGCGTAGCACAGGTCGCGGCGGAAGAGATTGCGCGCCGTGCGCCCTACGTGGACATTATCCTCGGTCCCCGCAATTACTCGCAACTGGCCGAGGCGATTTCCACTGTCGAACGCACTCGCCAACCCAACGAGCCCGTCGTCATGACCGACAGCGGCGAGACGATCCCCGAGGGCCTCCCCGTACTGCGCAGCACGCCGATTTCCGTCTTTGTCAATGTGACCTACGGGTGCAACAACTTCTGCGCCTACTGCATCGTCCCGTACGCCCGTGGTCGCGAGCAGAGCCGAACAGTGAGCGAGATTATCAGTGAGATCGAGCAGGCGGTAGCCGAGGGCTATAAGGAGGTCACGCTGCTGGGGCAGAACGTCAATTCATATGGTAAGGAATCGCGACAAGAATGTCGCTCCTACCAAAGGGTGGTGGGGTCGGGGCACCCTTCGACAAGCTCAGGGCAGAGCGGGGGCCCCTCCCACACTGTGATGAGTCGGGAGGAGGGCTACGATTTCGCCGACCTGCTGACGGAGGTGAGCGGGGTTGAAGGGCTGGAGCGCATCCGCTTCACCACCTCGCACCCCAAGGACCTCTCGCTTGAGTTGCTCGACGCGATGGCCAAGCTACCCAAGATCTGCGAGCACCTGCACCTGCCGATTCAGTGCGGTGACGACGAGGTGCTGGCGCGGATGGGTCGGGGCTATACGTATGAGCAGTACGGCAATCTCATCGAAGCTGCCCGCCAGCGCATACCAGGGGTGAGCATCACCACTGACGTAATGGTCGGCTTTCCGGGCGAGACCGAGGCGCAGTTTCACAACACCCTGCGGGCATTCGAGGAAATCCGCTTTGACCAGGCCTTTATGTTCAAATACAACGACCGGCCCGGCACACGTGCCGCCGAGTTTCCCAACAAGGTCCCCGAGGAGACCAAGCAAGCGCGGCTGGAGCGACTGGTGGCGCGGCAGAATGAAATCGGCCGGCAGATCAACGAGAAACTGGTCGGGCAGAGCTTCGAGGTACTCGTGGAAGCGCCCGACCCGAAATCAGCGGGGAAGGTCCGAGGCCGTACGCGCACGAATAAGTTAGTGATATTCCCCGGCGAGCCGAGCCTGGTCGGGGAGTTGGTCGCAGTGCAGACCCAGGAGGCCTATCTGTGGGGCTTTCTGGGCGAGATTGGTGCGCGACCGCAAGGGAGGGTCCAGTAATGACCTCACGCGAGCGAGTCTATGCTGCCGTAACGCATCAGGAACCCGACCGGGTGCCGATTGACCTGGGCGGGATGCGCTCCACCAACATAATGGCCA
>CAYNMY010000015.1:0-13266 GCA_964398275.1 uncultured Armatimonadia bacterium
GCCAGATCGACGCGGCCTTCGACGACACGCCCACCGAGACGCTCCAGGAGGCCGAGCAGAAGCTGGGGCAGACGTTGGTGGCCTGGGTGCGCATGCCCGACGGGGAGGGAAAACAGCAGGCGCAGGAGATGTTGGAGCACTTGCTCGAAGGCTGGCGCTATCTGGGCGAGCGCTATCAGAGCCGCGACCGGATGACTCGTCCCGAACTCGAAAGCCTGCTGCTACAGGTGCAACTGATGACCACCCAGGCCGATATGTTGCTCGCCACAATCATCGGCGAAGAGCCGGGTTAGAGCGGCCTGGCGCTTACTTGCATAAGGTAGATATGCTAACGTATTCCGGCTAGCGGAAGGAGCAGTTGCTATGATTTCGAAAACAGAGAAGCATGGGGCTTGGCGAACTGGGATGATACTGGCGCTATTCGGCACTGTGGCAGTATGCTTGGCTGCAGATGAGCCTGCACAGCCGATACCCAAATGGCAGCTCCCTCCGATTGCACGGCCCTACTACATCGTTTGGAATGGTGCGGCTTCCCCGTCCCGAAGTGGGTTCCAGCAGATGGCTAGTTTCTCAACCCAGACCATGGATACTAATGCTACGGATGTTGAGTGGTGGTGGGGACGACGGATATGGGCGTTTGGGTGGAGTTGGGGCACCCAGGGCGGCGGGGGACTCGATTCGGTGAAGAAGTTTTGCGAATATATAGTAAGCCGGTGTCCCCGATGGAACGGTGGCATCTGTCTTGATGAGTGGGTCGGCTACGATGCTGAGAGCCGCAGGATAACTGGCGGCAAACCCTCAATGGAAGATCGCGCGGGAAATCCTTACAACGCGATGGCAGCCGAGGCCTGCCGGCGAGTCAAGCAAAGTCACCCCAATTCCTTTATTGTCGCATACACCCACATGCGCAGCGACGCACTGGTGACGGCATTGAGAAGAGGGTGGGTGGACCTGGCTATCATAGAGTCATATTGGGACCTAATTGGCAGGGATACATCGTTGGAGAGGTGTCGCAGGGCGAAGCGAGTTGGAGTGCTGGAAAAGACTATTCCTTGCGTTTGGGTTGGCGAAGCAGCTAAGGGCTTCAGCGTGGGGGATGTGGCAGAACAGCTCGAGACCTACCGGCGGCTTTTCCCGCAGATGCCGGGGGTCTGCTTTTACAAAGGTTGGCCAAGGAGCATTGAGCCTCTGCAACGGAACCTCGTACGGGCTTGCGACCGATTGGTTCATAAATACTACATTGAGCCTGCTCCCAAGGTAGAAGTGGTGAGCCCCAGAGACGGCGAGATGACACCTGCCAGCTTCCGGCTTCAGGTGCAGGCCGATAAGCCGGTGGCTCGCTGGCGCCTGTATATCGGTGCCGAACTAGTCAGCAGAAAGTTGGGCGGGGGAGGACAGCAAATGGAATTTCAGGTTCCTATACTTCCTGCTGGTCCCCATATACTGACTGTCCATGCCATTACGGCTGACTGGCTGCGAGGAGTACAGCAGATCGAAGTGGAAGTCCCTGGGGCGCCTAAGCCGCCAATTCCGACGTAGAAGCAGTATGAGGTGTCTTCCCGTAGCGGGTGGCATTACGGGAATGGTATAGCGCATGGCGGTGAGCCATTAGCCTGCATTATTCATGAAGGTAGAAGACATGAAGCCTTCAGGAGATGTGAATATGGCCGTAGAAAGCTATTGAAGGCAGTCCACATCGGGGTCCAATCGGGTGACCACCTCGGTCAGCAGCTCGCACAGGCTGGGCCGAACCTCGTCCATCAGCTCGTAGACCTCCCCGGCGCTAAGCGGCTCAGTGGCCAGGCCGGCGGCGTAGTTGGTGGCGACGCACACGCTCGCGTAGCAGATGCCCGCTTCCCGCGCCAGGACTACCTCCGGCACCCCCGTCATGCCCACGACATCACCGCCGAGCTGCGCGAACATGCGGATTTCCGCCGGGGTCTCGAACCGTGGCCCCTCGGTGCAGACGTAGACCATATCCTGATGAATGACCAGACCCATCGCCCAGGCCTGCTCAGCGATAAGCCGCCGCAGGTAGTCACAGTACGGGTTGGTGACGTCAATGTGGGGAATCTCCTCGTCGAAACCCTCCGCCAGACTCAGTGGACGACGCGTGGTGAAATCCAGGAACTGATCCGGCACTACTAGATGGCCCGGCTCGATGTCCTCGCGAATCGCGCCCACGGCGTTGGTCGCGAGCAGGTGCGTGCAGCCCAGGCTGTGCAAGGCGGCGATGTTGGCCTGGTAGGGGATCTGGTGCGGAGCCAGGCGCCGGTCGGCCCCGTGCCGGGGGACGAACAGAACTTCCTTGCCGGCTAGCTCGCCGCGAAACACGGGCACTGCGCCAAAGCCTGTCGTGACCTCTTCGCGTTCCGGCTCAAACCCAGGAATCTCGGAGAATCCTGTCCCGCCGATAATGCCAACAGGCATCGCAAGTCTCACCTCCGCACTGCCGTTCTGCTGCCGTTGCGCTGCTGTTGTGCTGGCGTATCATGGTTGATATTCCAGCTCGACATCGCCGATGAAGACGGTATCGCCCGTTTCAGCGCCGGCACGACTCAGGGCCTGGATGACTTGCATTTCGTGGAGCGCCATATGCAGGCGGAGCAGGGCATCTTCACTGCCCAAGTTGGTGCGCTGCACGAGGCGTTCCACCTCGGTGCCCTGGACCAGGAATACGTCCTCGCCCGCGCGGAAGATGCGCAGGGGCCGTTCTTCGAGTTGGGGCATTTCGAAAGTCTGCGGCTCGCGCTGATCTGTCGCGCGGGGACCCAGCTGGTCCAACTGCGCGGCGATGGCGCCAACCAGGTCCCGCAGGCCTTGTCCGGCGGCCGCCGAGATGGCGTACACCGGCGTCTCCCGCTCGGCGAAATACTCCTGGCACAGCGGCAGGAACACCTCGCTGTCGGGCAGGTCAATCTTGTTGAGCGCCACTACCTGGGGCCGGCTCGCCAGCTCCTCGTCGTACGCAGCCAGCTCGCCGTTGAGGGCCTCGTAGTCCGAAATGGGGTCGCGCTGGTCCACGGCTGCGACATCCACCATGTGCAGCAGCAGCCGCGTGCGCTGGATGTGCCGCAGGAAGCGATCACCGAGGCCCACACCTTCGTGGGCGCCTTCAATCAGCCCGGGCATGTCGGCGATGACGAACTGGCGCTCCTGATCCACGCGCACCACGCCAAGCTGCGGCTGAAGCGTGGTAAAAGGGTAACTGGCGACCTTGGGCTGGGCTGCGGATATCCGGGAGATGAGGGTGGACTTGCCGGCATTGGGGAAGCCGATTACGCCGACCTCGGCGATAAGCCGCAGCTCCAGACGCAGTCGGCCCCGGTCGCCGGGTAAGCCCTGCTCGGCGAAGTACGGGGTGCGGTGGGTGGCGGTGGCGAAGGCCGTATTGCCCCGCCCGCCCTGCCCGCCACGGGCGGCAATCAGCCGGTCGCCGGGCACTACCAGGTCCGCGATCTGCTCGCCGGTCTGGGCCTGATAGACAATAGTACCCGGCGGGACCGCAACGATACAGTCGGCGCCCGTCTTGCCGTCGCAGTTCTTGCCGGCGCCGCGTCGCCCCGACTCAGCGGTGAAGGTGGATTTGTACTCGAAGTCAAGCAGCGTATGCAGATTGGCATCCGCGACCAGCACGACGTCCCCGCCGTCTCCGCCATGACCGCCGTCCGGTCCGCCGCGGGGCACGTACTTCTCGCGCCGGAAATGCGCTGCCCCATCCCCGCCGTCGCCCGCCTGGACTTCGATTTCCGCCTCGTCAACGAACATATTTGTTGGCCCCGTCCCGAGCTTGTCGAAGGAGCTGTTCTCTGTCTAATGTCCGTGCCCAAACGAAATTGCCGGCACACGCAGGTGCCGGCAATTCATTGGGTCAGAATAGATGCGCTGCGCTCACGCTTCGCCGGTTTCGGGAACAATGTTGACGTAGGTGCGGCCACCCCGGCGGGTCCGGAACTCGACGGAGCCGGTGGCCTTGGCAAAGAGCGTGTCATCCCTGCCCCGGCCGACGTTGAGGCCCGGGTGGAACTTCGTGCCCCGCTGGCGGACCAGAATACTGCCAGCCCGGACCGCCTGACCACCAAAACGCTTGATGCCTAGCCGCTGAGCGTTGCTATCGCGACCATTGCGCGAACTGCCCATACCCTTTTTGTGTGCCATGTTCAATCACCTCGATAATGGCCGGACGCGGCTTGCTACGTCTTAATCTCATCAATGCGTACTGCGGTGAACGACTGCCGGTGGCCGTACTGGCGCTTATAGTTCCGCTTCGGCTTGTACTTGAAGATGCGCAGCTTACGCCCGCGGCCCTGCTGGACGACTGTCCCCGTGACCTGGGCCTTCTTCACGTAGGGATCGCCCACCACCATCTTACCGTCTTTGTTGACCACCAGAACTTCGTCGAACGTGACCTCGCTACCGACCTCGGCCTCGAGCTTTTGCATCAGCACGACGGCACCGGGCTCAGCCTTGTGCTGGTGTCCGCCATTTTGGAGTATCGCATATGTCATTGGTCTCACGCTCATCTGTGCCGTAGAGATACAATTGCAGTCGGGAATCCCGACTGCACAGGTACATTATAGATAGTAGCGGCGCCAAAGTCAAGTGCAACTCGAGGAAAGGATTGGAAACTGGTGCGAGCAGGTTGAAGAGGGGGGCAGAGAATAGAGCCCGCCGACAAGCGGCGTGGCGCAAGGCCTTTCGCAAGCTGATCTATCCGCCACATCAAACCTCGCTTGAGGGCGGGGGCCCGGCACAGCTTAGCGCTTGCTCTATCGCGGTCTTGTGTGCATTGCTAATTGTCTCAGCGTCTCGCACGACGTCTATTATATGCTGTATCGTAGATCCTTCTAATACTCCCTTGACCCTACTGGTCTGGTCGACCAGTTGGTCAGTTATCTCGTCCAATTCGACACTCGCTATGACTTCTGAGCAATCGATAAAAGAATTGTGCTGCAAGAACTTGTAATCACAGGCGTTCACGCCGACTTGGCATTTCCGCAGATAGGGCCTATTCTCAGTGAGGAAGGACATGGACGAGTTGACCACGAAAAGCAAGAGGGGTTCTGCACACGCTATCACTACATACTTCTCTTTGGCTGGTTCAGTGAACTCGCACCAGAGATAGAGTACTGTGCCGGGCACAAGCCGTTCTTCGACGTATCGGCATCTGTCTATTTCCGGGAAGATATCTCCATCGCCGATCCTCACCGTTCTGCCTAGCCATTCCTTAGATGTTCTAACAGCTCATCACCATTCGGCAGAGACTGTGCGATAAGCTCAAGCGACATCGTGTCATCCTCATCTGCGTCTGCGGCCCGGAAAGCCTCGTCTTCATGACTTACCTGCTTGAGTTGTCCGAACGACATATTGCCATATTGTTCAATAGCTTTGTCCAAACACTCAACATCGGATTCGCTCAATAAGTCCAGATTCGCGGCTCGGTGTGTAATCATCATGTCGTCTACATTGACCGCAAAACCGGGCGATGTCGTGAAGGTTGTCCAAGGATCACGATCGCCACGTACCCACTTAACAATGTCGTAGGCCAGACTGGGAACGGGCCCGAGCTGCATGGCGCAATAGCAATCTCCATATATCAACCTTCCATATTTCCCCAAGTGCTGTTTGTCTGCGAAATAGATGGCCTTGAGCACATGGTAGATGTCAGGCACTTTGATTCGGCTGGCAACATACAACAGTACCTCGAAGGCCTTCTCGACATTTGCGCTACTCCGAATGGGCATCTCTTGCCTCCTCCTGGTCGTGAAACATGGCCGTGTTTTTCGACATCCAACACCACGACTTGTTCCGTCCCTTGTGTCTTGTCATCTGTTCTTGGCGCGGGTCAAGGACATCTTGAATGAACGTGCGGATCATGGAGTGTGTGCCCTTACGGAGAACCTCGGATGACTCGGAGGAAAGCAGGTTTGGGGTGATCGCCTCGACAGCTATGCTGCCCATTTGCGTTCGCTCATTCGACCGCTAATAGAACACACTGCACACGCCGAGTCAAGCGCTGCGAGGACCTGCCTGCCGAATCATAACACACATTTGACTATACACGAAAAAACGGGATTTGTCAAGGATGGGTAGAATTGCGTGGGGTAAGATCACATCGATTCTGGGGTAAGAAACTTTCTCAACTTTTCTTAGCCCTTACCCCGCAAGGCCTCAGAGTTTCGCGGATTCCTGGGGCCTGGGTTTGTGGCCCACCCGGTGACGAGGTGCACCACCCTTGACTGCTCCCCACAATGTTGCTACAATCCTATGCTAATTAGCTTTCAAGCCGCCCCGGCTGTGGAGCCCGATGATGGACTACCGTAAGACGCTCAACCTGCTCAAGACCGATTTTCCGATGCGTGCTAATCTCCCTGAGCACGAGCCGGAGATCTTGCGCTGGTGGCAGCAGATAGACATATACCAACTGGTCCGCGACCAGCGCCGCGGCGCGCCCGTCTGGATTCTGCACGACGGCCCGCCCTATGCCAACGGCAACATCCACCTGGGTCAGGCCCTCAACAAGATTCTCAAAGACATTGCCATCAAGTACAAGACCATGCGCGGGTACGACTGTCCCTACGTGCCCGGCTGGGATACCCAGGGCCTGCCAACCGAGCAGGCCGTCCAGCAGGAGTACGGCATTGATCGCCACGAGGTGCCGGTTCTGGAATGGCGGGCTAAGTGCCGCGAGCTGGCGCTGAAATATGTGGACATCCAGCGCGAGCAGTTCCAACGGCTGGGGGTGCGTGGTGACTGGGATGGCCCATACCTGACCCTGAGCAAAGATTACCAGGCCCGGCAGATTGAGGCCTTCGGCAAGATTGCGGTTAAGGGCCTGCTCTACCGCAGCTTGCGCCCCGTTTACTGGTGTTACCACTGCGAGACGGCGCTGGCCGAAGACGAAATCGAATACGAAACCAGGATCTCGCCCACCGTTTACGTGGCCTTCGATCTGCAGAATGCGGGGGACTATTTCGCAGAATTGCCCGAGGGCGCTGAGTCATACGCTATCATCTGGACCACGACGCCCTGGACTCTTCCCGGCAACATGGCGCTTGCCCTGGGCGCTAACTACCGGTACGTGCTCGCCCGAGCGGGGGATAAGTATTACCTGCTAGCCGAGGAACTCCTCGAGCAGTCCATGGCGGACGTGGGCATCGCCGATTATGAAGTAATCCAGACCAAGCTGGGCAAGGAGCTGGTCGGTCTGGTGGCCACCCACCCGCTCTACGACCGGGACTCCCCGGTGATCCTCGCCGAGCACGTTACGCTGGACCAGGGCACCGGGGTCGTGCATACCGCGCCCGGCCACGGTCTGGAGGACTACCAGGTTTGCCTGGAGTACGGCGTGGAAGTAATCAGCCCGCTCGATGATTGCGGCTGCTTCACCGACCAAGCCGGCGCCGAGCTGGCGGGCCGGGTCTGCGACCAGGCCAACGACCGGGTGCTCGAACTGCTGGATGCTGCCGGAGCCCTGCTGGCGCATGGCACCATTGAGCATGAGTACCCCCATTGCTGGCGCTGCCACCAGCCGGTCATTTACCGCGCTACTCTCCAGTGGTTTATGGATATTGATCGGCTTCGGGAGACCGCGCTGGGCGAAATTGCCCGAGCCACCTGGGTTCCCGCCTGGGGGCAGAGCCGCATCGCCGGCATGGTCCAGAGCCGCCCCGACTGGTGCATCAGCCGCCAGCGCTCGTGGGGGGTACCGATCCCCGTTTTTTACTGTGCCGACTGCGGCGAGATCCTGCTGACGCAGGAAACTGTCGCCTGGGTGCGTGACCTCGTCGCCGAGCACGGCGCCGATGTCTGGTTTGCCCGCCAAGCCAACGAGCTGGCACCTCCAGGTACGGTCTGCTCGAACTGCGGTGGCAGCAACTTGGTTAAAGAACCCGACATTATGTCAGTGTGGTTCGATTCCGGCGTCAGCCACTACTGCGTGCTGCGGACTCATCCCGACCTGGGCTACCCCGCCGACCTGTACCTCGAAGGCGACGACCAGTACCAGTGCTGGTTCCAGACCTCGCTGTGGGCGGCGGTGGCGCTGGGTGAGCCGGCCCCGTTCAAGACGGTCGTAGGCCACGGCTTCTTCGTTGACGACAGCGGCCAGAAGCTCTCCAAGAGCAAGGGCAATATCATTGACCCGGCTGAGATCTATCAGCAATACGGCGCCGATGTGCTGCGGCTGTGGTTCACCTACGCCGACTTCCGCCAGAAGATGCACTGCTCTGAGCACATTTTCGCTCAGGTGGCCGAGGCCTACCGGCGCATCCGCAATACGGTGCGGTTCATGCTGACCAACCTCGGCGACTTCGATCCGGCTACTGACGCGCTGGCTCCGGCGCAGATGCGCGAGCTTGACCGGTGGATACTGCTGCGCCTCAATGACGTGGTCAAGCGCATGACCCGGGCCTTTGACAGCTGGGATCTGCACCTGTTTTATCACGATCTGCACGGATTCTGTGCCAACGACCTCAGCGCGTTCTACCTGGACGTACTCAAGGATACGCTCTACACCAGTCTGCCCGATTCGCGGGACCGCCGCTCCGCGCAGACGGCCTTGTGGCACTTGCTGCTGGCGATTACCAGGATGTGCGCGCCGGTGCTGACATTTACCGCCGACGAGGTCTGGCAGCACTGCCGCGGGCTCGACGACAGCCTGCCCGTCAGTGTGCAGCTGGTGGATTGGCCGGCGGTGGTCGAGCAGTTCGAAGACGAGGCGCTGCGCGAACGCTGGGCCCAACTGCTGCGGATACGGCGCGACGTCACCGGTGCCCTGGAGCGGGCTAAAGATGATGGTGATATTGAACAGCCGCTGAGCGCCCAGGTGACCATCTGTGCTCCTGGGCAAGACCTCGCGCTGCTCAGCAGCTTCGGCGACCAGTTAAGCGAGCTGTTCGTGGTCTCAGCAGTCGAGGTAAAGCTGCAGAGTGAAAGAACCGAAGAGTTAGCCGTGGAGGTAATGCCGGCGCCGGGAGAGAAATGTGAGCGCTGTTGGCTGCATTCGGAAAGCGTCGGAACCCGCCCAGATCATCCCACTTTGTGCGCGCGCTGCGCGGAACGCGTCAATAACTGGCCCGGGCCTCGGACCTGAACGATACCGGGGTACTTGCGGCAACTCATAAGCGGGAGGACATCTCACGTGAGTCGCAAACGGAAGCTCGACTTGAAGAAGTACAAGGAGACTCTGCTCACCAAGCGGGAGCAGATAAAGGAGAACATCCAGCGGCTCGAGAGAGAAAGCAGTGGCCGCGACCGGCTCAGTCGCGAGACGGCCAAGCAGGACTTTGAAGGCGGCGGCGATGCCGCCCTCGAGTCGATGACACGTAGCCAGAACGCCGCGATGATCGGCAACCTGCGTGATATGCTCACCAGCATTGACGAGGCGCTGCAGAAGATCGAAGATGGCACTTACGGCGTCTGTGAATGGTGCTCGAAGAACATCCCCAAGAAGCGTCTGGATGCCTTGCCCGAGGCGACTATGTGCACTGGCTGCCGCAGTCAAATGGGGCCGATGTAGTACTGGTTATCTCATTGCCCAGTCGGTCATACCCAGCGCTCGACTTTGTCGAGCGCACTGGTTCGGAAAGTGGGTTATGTGAACCGCCGCCTCCTCTACGCTGTTGCCATCGCTGTAGTGGTGCTGGACCAGCTTGCCAAGTTCGCCGTGCTCAGGTTGCTGTCCGGCGGCGAGTCTGTGCCTGTCCTGGGCCGGTACGTGAGCCTGACCGTTCAGCACAACACCGGTGCCGCCTTCGGGATGTTTCCGTCAGCTACCATCTGCTTAACCATCCTGGCCGCGGCGATAGTCGTCGTGCTCATCGGGTATGGTCCGCGCCTGGTGGCGTCAGATCGGCCCATGGCGGTCGGCCTGGGGTTAGCGCTGGGCGGTGCTGCGGGCAATCTGGTTGATCGCATCCGGCTCGGCCAGGTAATTGACTTTATTGACCTGCACTTCTGGCCGGTGTTTAATGTCGCCGATATCGCTATAACCTGCGCCGGGGTGCTGATCATCATCGCCCTGTTCCGGCGCCGTCGCCCTCTGGAGTCAGCCGAGCCTACCCAGCACTAGGCAGCGCGCTGGCAGTAACCTGGGAGAAGTGGCTTAATGCGGCCGATTCTCGTGCAAACCGGCCCCTGGCAATGGTGGGCCTACCCCATAATCGTCGCGGTGCTCGCGCTGTTTGTGGCCATTATCCAGTGGCTGGAGACGCGCAGCGAGAATCCGCGGCCATTTACTGCCGCGAGTTGGCTGGTCGCCGGCGGCTTTGTCCTGGCGGGCGCTGCCCTGGTGTTGATCGCCGTCAACCGTCTCGCCCCGATCCACGTGCACTCCTACGGCGTGATGTTGCTGGTGGGCCTCATGGCCGCGGTGTGGTGGATTACGCGCAGCGGACGCCCATACGGCTTCAACCTGGAGAACTGGATTGACTTCGCGCTGGTGGTCCTGCTCAGTGGTGTCGCCGGCGCCCGGTTGCTGTATATCCTGCTGCACTGGACCGAGTTTGCGGTTGAGCCGGTGAGAATGTTGTACCTATGGCAGGGCGGGTTGGCCTTTCACGGCGGTCTGGGTGCCGCGATCATCGGCGGATATGTTTTTGCCCGCCTGCGAAAAGTGGAATTTGCCCTGCTGGTTGACCTGGCCGTGGCGCCGACCGCGCTGGCCTATGCTTTCACGCGTATTGGCTGCTTCCTGAATGGCTGCTGCTACGGCAGCGAGACCCACCTGCCCTGGGCTGTCACCTTCCCCCCCGCCACGGAAGCCGGCGCCGACGGAGTAGCCCGCCATCCCACCCAGCTCTACGCCGTCGCCGCCAACTTGATCATCTTCGCCATACTGGTGAAGGTTGCGCCGCGTATCAGAGCTCGCGGCAACCTGTTTTTCCTGTATGTTGTGCTATACTCAGTTTACCGATTCATCGTGGAATCCTTCCGCCGGGGCGCCAGCGCGAACGTCTTTGGGCCGCTTGCGCCGCTCACCGAAGCGCAGACTGCCAGCATCATTATCGGACTGGTCGCGCTGGTCTGGCTGCTCCTGCGCCGGCGGGCTGCTGGGGCTGAGCCGGCATAGCGATAATGACCCAAGTACAGGCCTTACTGGACAAACTACGCAGCAAACGCATCGGCGTGCTCCGTGGGGGGCAATCCGGCGAGCGGGAAGTATCCCTGCGCTCGGGCCAGGGCGTACTCGACGCCCTCACCCGCCACGGCTTCGAGGCGGTCAGCATTGATCCGGGCCTCGGCCTGATCGGCCAGCTCCACGAGGCCGGCGTGGAGGTTGCCTTCAATGCCCTGCATGGCGGTGCCGGCGAGGACGGCACGATCCCCGCGCTGCTCGACTATGCCGGGATTCCCTACACCGGCTCGGGGATGGTCGCCAGCGCCATAACAATGAACAAGCTGATCACCAAGCGGCTGCTGGCGGCTATCGGCCTGCCCACGCCGGATTTCGTGCACGTTCGCCGCGAACTCGACCTGGCCGAGCAGGCCGCGGCGGTCAGCTCCTCCCTCGGCCTGCCCGTAGTGACCAAGCCCCTGGCGGAGGGCTCCAGCCTGGGTGTGAGTATGCCCAAAGACGAAGCCGCGCTGCGCGAGGCGCTGGCCGAGCTGCTCGACAAGTACGGTGAAGCTATAGCTGAGCGATTCTGCGATGGTACCGAGATCACCGTCGGGATACTGGGCGTTGGCGAGAGCCTGCGGGCACTGCCGGTCCTCGAGCTGGTGCCTCAGACGGAGTTCTACGACTACGAGGCCAAGTACACTAAGGGCCTTACTGACCTCATCGCCCCGGCGCGCATCCCCGCTGAAGCAGCCTGCACAGCCCAGGAAATCGCCGTGCGGGCGCACCGCGAGCTGGGCTGCGTGGGCATCAGCCGCGTGGACATGCACCTGGATAGCGCGGGCGGGGTCTGGATCCACGAGCTCAACAGCGTCCCTGGCCTGACCGAGCTCTCCGACGTCCCCGCCGCGGCAGCCGCGGCTGGGATGAGCTACGACGACGTGATCCTGGAAATCCTCACCAGCGCCACAACACGGATGTAGACCGCTCCCACCATGCGTCGTTGTGCACCACCGCCTGCCTTGATTATGCTGGAGCATTCCTTGACCTGACGGCCTCAGTGTGCGGCCTGGCACCTGACGTCGGAGTTTCTTCGCAGATTTGGGTATAATACTGCCGGGCAAGGTCGTATGCCGACCGTATCCAAGGACAGTTGACCATGGACCAGTACGACGTTGTGATAATCGGTGCGGGGCCGGCGGGGATTTTCGCCGCTGACGAGCTGGCCCGTGATTCCGACCTCAATATTGTCGTGGTCGAGAAAGGGCTTGACCTGCCCGAACGGGTAGCAATGCGCAGCGGCCAGCAGCCCGCGCCCGCAGGGGTCAACGTGATGCTGGAGGGCTTCGGCGGAGCGGGCGCCTTCTGCGACGGTAAGTTGACGCTGACCACGGCGGTGGGCGGTCACCTCCAGGAGCTGCTCGGCACCGGCCGCGCCGAACAATTGATAGAGCAAGCTGACGAGCGCTGGCTGCGGTGGGGCGCGCCCACCCGGATTTATGGCGGTGACGAGCAGGTGGTGGCCGATATCGCCCACCGCGCGACACTGTGCGGTATGAAGCTGGTCACCGTCCCGCTGCGCCACATCGGCACCGATCGGACGCCCGAAGTGCTGGGTGCACTGCGCCAAAGCCTGGCGGAGCGGGTGGAGATTCTGACTGAAACCGCGGCCCAGAGCTTGGTCGTAGAGCAGGAGCAGGTCGGTACTGCGCGGTCGGGGCATACGCCTTCGCTAAAGCTACGGCGCACTGCAGGGTGCCCCTCCCACAATAGTTGTGGCCAGATCCAGGGCGTGATCCTGACGGATGGACGGGAATTGTCGGCGGACTACGTCATTGCCGCGCCAGGCCGCAGCGGCGCAAGTTGGCTGCGTGACGAGGCATTGCGCCTGGGTCTGACGACTGTGCCCGGCCCCGTAGACCTGGGCGTGCGCGTCGAGCTGCCCGCCGCGATCGTCAGCGGGCTTACCGACAGCCTCTTTGAGTTCAAGCTGCTGTACTGGTCGCGCACCTTCGACAACCTGGTGCGCACATTCTGCGTCTGCCCGCACGGTGAGGTCGTGACCGTCAAAAGCGGCGGCGTGGTCAGCGTCAACGGCCACAGCTATGAGACCCGCCCGACGGACAACACTACCTTTGCGGTCCTGGTGACCAGCCGCTTCACCGAGCCGTTTGACGATCCAATCGCCTACGGGCAGTATATCGCGC
>CAYNMY010000016.1:0-13247 GCA_964398275.1 uncultured Armatimonadia bacterium
CGCCCCCCGCTAGGCGGCGCACGGTACTTGCTGGAGTTCGCACGATCGTACTGCGGACCGGTGGCGATTGGACTGCTGGGCGCGGCGGCAGTGATGACAGACCGGGGTAAGTCGGTGGCACTGCTGGTGGTGACGGTAGCAGCCTATTTCCTGACGCCACTGAAGCTGGGCTCGGACTGGATGCCCCAGTTTCGCTACCTGGCACCATACTGGCCTCTGGCGGCAGTTCTGATCGCGATTGGCGCGGCGCGGATTGGCGATGTGATAGCGGCAGACGCTCCGCAAAGCCGCCAGCGCCGGACGCAACTGGCAGTGAGCAGCTTCGTGCTGTGCGCCTTTGTACTGATGTACGGCTACCAGGTGGTGCTGGCGTATAATCCCGGAGGCAAGCATTACGGCCATTACGGCATAAGCGTGGATTATCACGGCAATGCGGTCAAGAAATATGCTGGGGCCGGAAAGAGGCTGGCACAGATAGCGCAGCCGGGTGATACTCTGGCAGCTTTCGCCATCGGTGCTATCGGTTACTATTGCGATATCTACATCATTGATGTCTGTGGCCTGGTAGACAAGACAATCGCGCGGCAGAGCTGGCCGGAGCGACTGCAATATGTGCTCAGCAAGCGACCGACCTACATCGAGGACTTCTCCACCGAGGCGTCAACCAGCGGCCTGACCTCGCTGCCCGAGTTCCAGCAAAACTACGTGCCGTTGGGCGACGGACCGATAGATAGAGCGATTTTCGTGCGCAAAGATCTGGACAGGTCGGGCGGCCCGGGAGGGCCGTGAATGTAACGATGAAGATCGCGATTGTGGCGGAACATATCAATCAGCACGGCGGCCAGGCGCGAGTGTTGGCCGAGCTGGCTACGCGCCTCGCCACGCGGCATCAGGTTGACCTGTTCTGCTTTTCGGCGGCGGACATCCCCCTGGGTCGGGTGCGCGTGCACCGGCTGTGGTGTCCGTTTAAGTCGAGTACCCTCCAGGCCATCTGGCTGGTGGTTCTTTCCGTATTCGTTATCAGACTGTCGCGGTACGATGTGGTCCTGTCCCAGGGCGGCAATAGCCTGGTGCAGAACTTTGTGCTTGTACACACCTGCCACGCCCAGCGGGCCCGGGCACTGCGCGAGGTGCGCTGGCAGTATGAGCGGCCGACCTGGTGGGTGAGGCTGGGCTTGACGGTGCGGCAGGCCTGGGCGACGTGGATGGAGGGACGGGCAGTGCGCAAGTGCCGGGGGCGAGTGCTGGCGGTCTCGCAGATGGTGGTGCGCTACCTTGCCGCCGAACACGGGATCGCTCTCGACGAAGCGTATGCCACGCCGAATGGTCTCGACCACCACATATTCAATCCGGAGGCGCGGGCGGCCTTGCGTGCGGAGGGCCGGGCGCTGCTGGGAGCGTCGCCAGACCAGTTCCTGATTGTTTTTGCCGGGGGCGGGTGGTTTGATAAGGGTTTGCCGCTGGTCATCGAGGCGTTGGCGCTGATGAAGCAACCCGCTACGCTGATGGTTGTGGGCGAGTATGACCAGGAGCCGTTCCGCGCGCTGGCCGAGGAGAACAGCGTAGCGGAGCGCGTGATCTTCACGGGGCCGACTGACGAGATAGTCAGGTATTACGCGGCGGCGGACTGTCTGGTGATGCCGGCACGTGGCGAGGGGTTTGGCCTGGTGGTCGCGGAGGCGGCGGCTTGCGGCGTCCCCCTGGTGACGAGTGACATCGGTGCGGCAGACGAGCTGGTCGAAGACGCCGTCAGTGGCTTCCGGGTGGATTACGACTCGGCGCAGATTGCGGATCGGCTGGACCGACTGGCGAAAGACCCGGCGCTATGCGAGCGGATGGGTCAGGCGGCACATCACAAAGCCCTGACGCTTTCCTGGGACCGACAGGCCCAGGAAATCGAACAATTCCTTATCAGTCATCTGCCCGAGCCCGCGACGGACACTGCTGACGTCCTGTTGCCACCGCTGCGCGGCGACCGACCCGGGCCGCTGCGTGTGGCAGTGATCAGCCACTCGTGTGTGGTGGATGTGAATCAGGAGCCGTACGTAAAGCTGCTCGACCACGGCGATATCGAGCTGCGCCTGTTCAGCCCGCAGCGGTGGTGGGCAGCGGTCAGCGGCCCAGTTGAGTTCTCGGCGCTGGCCGGGATGGGTGAGAGGGCAATCGCTCTGCCGGTCTGGGCGCCCGGGCAGATCCACCTGCACTGGTATACGAGGGAACTGGCCAGGGAGCTGGATGCTTTCCGCCCCGACATACTATTCATTGACGAGGAGCCCTACAGCTTGCCGGCAGCGCAGGGGATGTATCTGGCCAAAAGCGCAGGATACCGAGTGGTGGGCTCCACCAAGCAGAACCTGGCGCGGCGGTTACCCTTGCCCTTCGAATGGATATACTCGTCGGTCATTGCCGGCAGTGACCATGTGGTGGTCGTTAGCGATCAGTGCGAGGAGATCCTGCGCGATCGCGGATATGCAGGGCCGAGCACCGTGCTGGCGCACGGCGTGGCCCCCTCGGTCCTTGAGCCAAGCGCGGCGAGTGAGCGGCCCGCGACGCTTCCCCGCTCCGGTGCTCTGGTGGGATACGCGGGCCGGCTGGCCGTGCAAAAGGGGATTCTGGACCTGATCGCGGCGGCTGAGTTGGCCGCGGGCGATGGGGGGCCGGAATTCAGCCTGGTGCTCATAGGCGATGGGCCACTGCGCAGTCGTGTGGAGGAGATTGCCCGCAGCAGCGGCAATAAGCCGCGTATAGAGGTACTCGGCCACGTTCCGCATAGCCAGGTGAACGCCTACATCGGCGCTTTGGATGTGCTGGTGCTGCCGTCGCATACTACGGCCCGTTGGCGCGAGCAATTCGGCCGGGTGATTATCGAGGCACTGGCCTGCGGTGTACCCGTGATTGGCTCGGACTCGGGCCACATCCCCCACCTGATCGCGGACACGGGCGGCGGGTTGATTTTCCCGGAGGGCGACGTTGAGCAGCTTGCGGAGCATATCAACTACGTGATTAGCAATCCCGGACGCGCCCGCGAGTTAGGGCAGGAGGGACGCGCTCGAGTGCTAGAAAAGTACACCTGGGAACAGACCGCACGGAAGTTGAGGGAAGTGTTCCTGCAGGTAGGCAGCCAGCCGTAGAATCAGTCGGCGTCTGAGGGCTGGCGCCGAGCCATTGTCGCACCCTTACCTGCAACCAGCGCCCCCGCCCAGGCCATCACCACCATGACGATGAGCTTCAGCCCGGTCGCCGCCGCTACCTGCAATAAGCTTGGCCCAGAGGACGGGGCGGCGATGGCTACGTGCGGCGGGGGTGCTTCCGCGGTCTCAGAGCCAGCTAGGGCGGCCGGATTGATTGCTCGAGCGGTGGTGGATGGTTGGCTGATTTCGCTGTCTATGGTATTCAAGAGGGCGTAGCCCCACGCGAAAACCATAATAATCATTACCGCGCCGGCCAGGAAGACCAGCAGTCCGATAATGCGCATCATATCGCTGGATATCCCCGCGCGGGTAGCTTCGATGTTGCGCTCGTCTTCAGCCAATACTCTCACCCTCCTTAAGCACTTACCTTCGTTCTGGTTCGGGTCAGTACCTTCTCACTGTGAGAATTATTCTGCGCCCGATTTGACAGCCGGGGCTTGATAATTCGCAATCTTCCGGCTATAATTAGGCAAATTCACCTACCGATGAAGGCGATGACGGGGAAAAGTAGGCCACGGACCGGGCATCAGAGAGGAGATGTCGCGGGCTGAGAGCATCTCCGGCTACGACGTGGCCGAAGTTCACCCCTGAGCCGCAGGCTGAACGGTCGTGGACCCAGTAGGCTGAGCCGGACTGCCGCGCCGTTACCGCGGCCCACTCTGACTTGGGTGGTATAGCGAAGGCCCTCTGCTTTCGTCCCAGGACAAAGCCGGAGGGTCTGTCTTTGCATAAGGGCTGATTCGTAGCGAATTGTGGGCAGAGGTGATCGCAATGGAGGAGAAACTTAGGGCACTGGAGCAGGAGGCGGTGGCGGCCTTCACCGCAGCGCAGAACGAGGAGCAGCTTGAGCAGGCGCGCATTGAGTACTTGGGCCGCCATGGGCAACTGCGAGAGGTGACCAAGGGCCTCGCCGAGTTGCCTGAGGAGCACAGGCCGGCGGTGGGCAAGCTCGCCAACCAGATAGCCCGCCAGATCCAGCAGGCCTTCGCCCAGCGTCAGGCGGAGCTGCACGCGGCCGCCGCAGACACCGCCGGGGCGGCGGAAATGATTGACGTAACGCTGCCCGGTCGCACCCCGCGGGTGGGCAAGCAGCATCCACTCCTGGCTACGCTTGAAGAGATGATTGATATATTCCTGGGGCTGGGCTTTACCGTCGCTGAGGGTCCGGAGGTCGAGAACTACTACTACAGCTTCGAGGCGCTCAACTATCCGGAACTTCACCCCGCGATGGACGAGCAGATGACCTTCTACCTCAGCGCGGAGTCGCTGCTGCGCTCGCAGACCTCGCCGGTGCAGATCCGGGTGATGGAGCAGCAAGAGCCGCCGGTGCGGATCGTCGCGCCGGGCCGCTGCTTCCGCCGCGATACCGTGGATGCCACGCACTGCCACACCTTCTACCAGCTCGAAGGTCTGCTGGTGGATGAGGGCGTGACCTTCGCCGATCTCAAAGGTACGCTGGAGGTCTTTGCCCGCGAGATGTTTGGGCCGCAGTGTCACATGCGCTTCCGTCCGGATTTCTTCCCGTTCACCGAGCCGAGCGCGGAGGTCGCGTTGACCTGTATCATCTGCGGCGGCGAGGGCTGCCGGGTGTGCGGCCAGACCGGCTGGCTGGAGATCGGCGGCAGCGGGATGGTTGATCCCAACGTGCTGGCCGGCGTGGGCTACGATACCGAGAAGTATACCGGCTTCGCTTTTGGTATGGGCGTCGAGCGCCTGGCGATGCTGCGTCACGGCATTGACGACATTCGCCTGTTCTACACCGGCGATATGCGCTTCCTGGAGCAGTTCTGAGGTCAGAGATCGTGGGGACCAGGTTCTTGTCTTCCGGTAGGAGCGACATTCCTGTCGCGACTAGAATGAGAACTGTCCCGCTCGCAGCAACAGCAAGTGATAAAGCAGATGAAGGCCGAACGCACAGCAGATACTGAACAGCTTGCAGCGCAGGTCGAAAGCGAGGGGCAGCCGCGTTGGCGGCGGACGCTGTATGTCGTCTGGCTCTCGCAGCTCGTCGGCATCATGGGCTTTGCCTTTGTAGCGCCGTTTCTGCCCTTCTACATCCGCGAGCTGGGCATTACCGGCGAGCAGCGGGTGGCTATGTGGGCCGGGTTGCTGAGTTTCGCCCCGGCGATCGTGTTCACGATCTTCAGCCCGCTGTGGGGCATCGTCGCTGATCGGTATGGCCGGAAATTGATGCTGGCGCGGGCGGTATTCGCCGGAGCCGTCTTGCTGATTCTGATGGGGCGAGCAAGCAGTATCTACCAGCTCCTGGTGCTGCGGTTCTTACAGGGCGCGTTGACGGGCACGATATCAGCGGCGGCGGCGCTGGTGTCGAGTGTGGTGCCCACCAGGCGGCTGGGTTACAGCATGGGGCTGATGCATAGTTCGATCTTTGTCGGCTTTTCGGTAGGCCCGCTGGTGGGCGGCCTGTCGGCGGACTATCTGGGATATCGTGAGTCGTTTTACATCGCCGGGGCGTTGCTGTTCGTCTCGGGTGTCCTGGTGATGTTTGGCGCCAGGGAGAACTTCAGCAAGCCTACGGCAGAGATGGTCAAGGCCAACGGCGACCTGCGTAGTGTCGCCCTGCGCCCGGGCCTGGTGACTGTGCTGGCGATCCTGTTTCTGGTCAACCTGGCGGGAACCATTTGCTGGCCGATCTTCCCGCTTTTCGTCGAGACACTGGCAGTATCAGCGCAGCGGGCGGCATCAGCTACCGGATTGGTCCTGTTCGTGGGGGGCATAACCGCGGCGATTAGCGCCGTTGCCATCGGGCGACTCAGTGACAAATACGGGTACAAGAAAGCGCTGGTGCTTTCTACGCTGTTCTCGGGGATTCTTACGATCCCGTTTGCCTTTGCGCAGAGCGTGGTCCACCTCCTGGGCATCCGCGCCCTGTTTGGACTGGCGGCGGGGGGAACCGGCCCGACAGTGAACGCGATAGTAGGCAAGGCTGCACCGAGGGACAGTTACGGCCGCGCTTATGGCATCACCTCCGCGGCGGCCTGGCTGGGCGGGGCGTTTGGGCCACTGCTGGGCGGGTTTGTGGCCTCGACCCTGGGGCTGCGCATGCCGTTCGTGCTTATGGGAACAATGCTTATTATCATCTCCGGGATTGTCGTACTTGTCGTCAAGGAGGGAGAAGATGCGCGTACCGTATAGTTGGCTGAAAGAATATCTGCAGACTGACCGGGAGCGGGAAGAGCTGTGTCATCTGCTGACCATGGGGGGCCTGGAGGTGGAAGAAGTGCGGGAGTGGACCGCCGAGGACGGCGGGGCCACTGACCAGATACTGATGACTTCGGTCACGCCCAATCGCGGGGATCTGCTCTCGATGGTGGGCGTGGCGCGGCACGCGGCGGCGTTGGCCGATGGTGCCTTTAACGCGCCGACCGTGAGCTTTGCCGAAACCGAGGAGCCGCTGGTTGATGCCAAGCTAGTCAGTCTGGGGCCGCTGACCGTGGAGATCGTTGATCCGGTGGGCTGCCCGCGTTATTCAGCACTGCTCATCGAAGGGATTGAGGTCGGGCCGTCGCCGGACTGGCTGCGCTACAAGCTGGAAGCGGCGGGCATTCGCTCGATCAACAACGTGGTGGACTGTACGAACTACGTGGTCTGGGAATTGGGCCAGCCGATGCACGCCTTTGACTTCCGGCTAATTAAGGATGGACATATCATCGTCCGCCGCGCCGAGCCGGGAGAGAAGCTGCTGCTGCTGGACGACACCTGGCAGACGCTGGGGCCAGAGGACGTGGTGATCACCGATCCGATGGGGGCGGTCGCGCTGGCCGGGATTATGGGCGGCGCGGATACCCAGATGCGCGATATCAGCAGCGCGGTGCTGCTCGAGTCGGCGCATTTTGATCCGCTCGCGATACGGAAGACCTCGCTGAACCTGGCAATATCAACTCAGGCGTCGCACCGCTTCGAGCGCCACGTTGATCCCAACCTGACGGTGCCGGCGCTGGCGCGGGCGGCGGAATTGATTATGGAAACCGCGGGCGGTCATATCGCCCAGCAAGCGCTCGATGTAAAGACGAGAGCGTTCGAGCCGAAAACGGTCGAGATGCTCCCGGAGCGGTGCAACGCCGTGCTGGGAGCCGCGCTGTCGGGCGAAACAATGGCCGATTACCTGGAGCGAGCGGGGTTCGCGGTGGCGCGGGGCGAGCGGCTGGTCGTGCAGGTGCCGACCTTCCGGGCCGACGTTGAGCGGGAGATTGATGTGATAGAGGAAGTAGCTATTGTTCACGGTTATGAGAATATCGGGCTTACCGTGCCCGGTAATCTGGTAACCAGTGGGCGGCTGACTGAGCGGCAGCGACTGCACCGGCGAGTCGGCGAGCTGCTGCGGGAGTGCGGGCTGAACGAGAACCTGAGCTTCTCGATGATGTCGGCAGACGAGTTGGACCGTTGCTGCTGGCCGGCGGACGATGCCGCTCGCGATCTCGTACTGCTTTCCAACCCGATGAGCGCCGACCTGAACGCGCTGCGCAGCACGCTGGTGCCGGCACTACTGGAGGCTGCGGCTCGCAATGCTCGGCAGCGCGTGGCTGACGTTGCCCTGTACGAAATGGGGACGGTGTTCTATCCGCGGACACCCGCCGTACCGGAAGGGGATGAAGCACCGGAGGCGGGCAGTGCGGGACTTCCCCACGAGCAGCAGCGCGTGGCCGCGATCGTGATGGGTAGCCCGCTTTCCGCCCAGTGGAACGTGCCTTCGGAGCAGGCGGCGACGGATTTCTACTATCTGAAAGGCATCGTAGAAGAGCTGTGCACGAGCCTGGGCATCGAGGGACTGCGCTTTGTGCGGCAGGCGCACTCCACGTTTGATCCGGGCAGGTGCGCGCAGGTTATGCTTGGCGAAACGAGTCTGGGCGTGATCGGGGAGATTGCGCCGCAAGTCCGGGAGCAATACGATCTGCCGCAACCAGCGTATGCTTTTGAACTGAATCTGGATATGATACTTCAGGAGGCCAGTCCCCATCGGGCCTACCAGCCGCTGCCGCGGTTCCCGGCCGCGGAGCGCGATGTGGCAATTGTTGTGCCCGACCATGATGACTTCTCATCGGCTCACCTGGCTACCGAGATCCAGCAAGCAGGTGGCGAATTCCTCGAGAGTGTAACGCTCTTCGACGTTTATGCCGATGCCGAGCAGTTCGGCGCGGGGTGTAAGTCAATCGCCTTTCGCCTGGTCTTCCGCGCGGCGGAGCGAACCCTGACCGACGAGGAACTGGAAGCGGCAATGGCGGAGGTCCACAGGTGCCTGGAAGAGAAAGTTGGGGCGGAAGTGCGCAAATAGGTTGGTGGGGAGCATCCATAGCCGTCCGGGGCAAGTGAGTTACGCGATATGACAAGAGGCAAACAGCTAATTCTGGTCGCACTGGCGCTGCTGGTGGCGACGCCGGTCTTCGCTGCGCCGCTTAAGATAGACATGGGGCCGACGCTGGGTGACCTGAAGACGGACTCAGCTTTCATCACCTGGCATACCAACAAGCCCTCGGTGGCGTGGGTCGAGATCGAAGGGCACCGGATAGGCCAAGGTGGACCGACGCAGACCCATCGGGTGCGGGTGCGGGGGCTATCGGCGGGGACGACGTATTGGTATACGGTCAAGGCGAGCGCCGACGGCGAGTCGGCGAGTATTGGTCCCCACCGGCTCAGGACGCCAGCAGAGTCGCTCACCGAGTGGACCTTCGCCGCCTACGGCGATACGCGCAGCCGACCGCGCCAGCATCGGCAGGTAGTAGGAGCAATGCTAGGTGCAAGCCCGCGCTTGATCCTGCACACTGGTGACCTGGTCGCGGACGGCGATGTGCTGGAACAGTGGTACCATTTCTTCCCGGTAATTGGTGCATTCGCACGTAATCTGCCCTTCTATGGCTGTCTGGGTAATCACGAGCACAACTCGCTGTTGTATTACACACTCCTGCCGCTGCCCAAAGGTGGGGGAGACTACCAGTCGGAGTGGTATACCTTCACCTTCGGCAACTGCCAGTTCTTCGTGCTGGATAGCTGCCGGCGTATCGGCGAGCAGACTGAGTGGCTGCGCGCGCAGTTGCAGCAGCCCAAGCCCGAGGGCGTGGACTGGCGGTTTGCCATCTTCCACCATCCGCCCTTCTCGTCAGGCCCGCATGGCGCCAACCAGACTCTTCAGGAGCAGTGGTGCCCACTACTGGAGGGGGATAATGGGGTGGCAGCGGTCTTCGTGGGGCACGATCACCTCTACGAGCGGTCGCTGCACGGCGGCGTCTCCTACATAACGCTGGGCACCGGCGGCGCGCCGTTGTATAAAGCGGAGGCCAGCCCCAACGCGTACAGCCAGTTCGCCGTCTCTTCGTTGGGTTTTTGTCGAGTGGATGTCACGCCCGGGCAGCTTACGCTGACCTTCATCAACGAAGAGTCGCAGCCCCTGGATCAAGTGACCATCACGAATGATGTGCAGGCCAGCCTGACACAACAATAGCATGCAAGAACAGAAAGGAATGAGCAACATGCTGCACTTCCGCTACACCTGCGTACTGCTACTTCTGGCGTTGATACTGACGCCGGCCTTTGCAGATGACCTGGCCATTGATATGGGCCCAATGCTGGGCGATCTCACCCCAAATTCCGCGCTACTTACCTGGCATACCAACAAGCCCTCGGTGGCGTGGGTCGAAGTCGCTGGACAGAAGCTCGGCGCCGGTGAGGCGACCGAGTTCCACCGCGTACGGCTGGAGGGGCTTCTGCCGGGCCGACGATATGAGTATACGGTCAAGGCAAATGTGGGGGAGGAGTCGGCCTCTGCCGGACCGTACCGCTTCCGCACTCCCTCGCCGTGGCTCTCACGGTGGCGCTTCGCCGCCTACGGCGATACGCGTACCCACCCGGACGCACATCGCAAAGTGGTAGCAGCCATGGCTGGGGTGCATCCCCGACTTATCCTGAATACCGGCGACCTCGTGGCAACCGGAACGAACCTGGAGCATTGGCATCGTTTTTTCCCAGCTATTAGCTTGCTGGCGCCAACTATTCCTTACTATCCGTGCCTGGGTAATCACGAGCGCAATGCCGACCTATACTATCAACTCCTGCCGCTGCCCGAAGGTGGGGGAGACTTCAACAGTGAGTGGGCGACATTTGTCTTCGGCAACTGCCAGTTTATCTCCCTGGATAGTAACCGTCGCCGGGAGGAGCAGACCGAATGGCTGCGTGAGGTCCTGGCAGAGCCCAAGCCGGAGGGTGTGGACTGGCGGATAGTCCTGTTTCACTCCCCGCCGTTCACCTCGGGCATCCACGCCGCCAATGCCCATCTGCCTTATCTGCGGGAGAATTGGTGCCCGCTGCTCGAAGCGGGTGTGGACCTGGTCTTCTGCGGCCACGATCACATCTACGAGCGCTCCCAGCACGGGGGGCTCTATTACATCACCGTGGGCACCGGCGGGGCGCCGCTGCGCTCGAAGGCGGCCGAGAACCCGTTCAGCCAGGTCTTTGTTTCGCACCGCCTGGGCTTCTGCGAGGTGGACGTAACCCGCGACGAACTGAAAGTTACTTTCTTCAGCGATGAACTCGATGTGCTCGACGAATTCACGGTTACTCATGCGGCGCGGGATGACTCGATGGCGGATTAGATCGAAGGAGTGAGGACGACAATGGCGCAGCCGGAAGTAGTGTCAATCGGCGCATTGCTCGTCGAGATTATGCGCAAGGAAGTGGACAGCCCCCTGGACAAGGCCGACGATTTCGTCGGGCCGTTCCCCAGCGGGGCGCCGGCCATCTTTGCCGACCAGGTGGCCCGTCTGGGGCACAGCGTTGGCTTCATCGGCGCGGTGGGTGCCGACGATTTCGGCAAGTGCATACTCGATCGCTTTAGGGCCGATGGTGTAGACACCAACCGCGTGGCCGAGGTTGAGGGTATCGCTACGGGTGTGGCCTTTGTCACCTACTTCGCCAATGGCAGCCGCAAGTTCATCTTTCACATGGGCAACTCCGCCGCCCGAGAGTTGCCTATGCCCGACGCGGATTACTTCGTGGGCGCGCGCTGGCTGCATATCGCCGGGTCGTCGCTGGCTGCCGGTGGGCGGCTGCGGGAGGCTTGTTATGAGGCGGCGCGGCTGGCGTACGAGGCGGGTGTGCAGGTCTCCTTCGATCCCAACCTGCGGCCGGAGCTACTCGGCGGCGAGGAAGCCCTGCGCGGGATATGCGCGCCGGTGTTGGAAGTCGCCACGCTCGTGCTGCCCAGTGGCGAAGAGGCTGAAATCCTGACCGGCGCTGAGGGGGCGGATGCAGCTTGCCAGGCACTGCTGGCCGGTGGAGCACGGTATGTGGGCCTGAAGCGGGGCGCGGCGGGCTGCACGGTCTTCACCGCTGAGGCGACAATGCCGGTCCCGGGATTCGAGGTGGAAGCCGTTGATCCGACGGGCGCGGGTGACTGCTTTGACGCCGGCTTTGTGGTCGGCCTTGCCGAAGCGCTGCCACTGTACGAGGTCGGGCGACTGGCCAATGCTTGCGGGGCGCTGGCCGCAACGGAGAAGGGCCCGATGGAAGGAGCGGCCCTCCGCGAGGACGTGGAGCAGTTCATGCGGTGCGCATAACTACGCGGTGTGCGTTTGCGGTTTGCTATGATTTGGTGTGGTGGTGGGTCGTTGAAATGTAGGGGCGAATGTCCTGAGCTTGGCGAAAGACATCCGCCCGCCGTTCCAGTCTCGCCGCTTCGCCCAACGCCGTGAGTATCGAACCGGGCGGATGTTGCCATCGCAACATCCGCCCCTACAGATGGCCACCGAATGCCGTGCGTTCAAAGTTGTTGCCGGGCATAGCGCTGGAGCAGGGCAGAGACGGTGGCGCAGACCAGGAACAGACCAGCGAAGATGACGAAGCTTGTCCCCAGGTCAGCCGCTTCCCCGCCGACGACGCGACTCAAGATAAGTCCCAGGACCGCGCCGAAGTCGCGGGCAGTGAAGATTGCGCCGTACGCCAGGGGCCGGCGTTTGCGCTCGGCCGAGTCGCCGATAAGAGAAGCGCTGACGACCGGCACAGCGCCGTCGAGTAACCCGAGGAGGGCGGCAGTGAGGGCCAGTGCTGCCGGGCTGTGCCAGACGACCGCCACGGCGCATCCAGCCGCCGCAAGCAGGAAGCTGATCGAGAGCACCGACGCGCGCCCCCCCAGGTCGGAGAGCACGCCGCTGAGGAACGCCAGGACAATTCGCACCCCGGGGAAGAACATCGCTGTGATCCAGATGTAGCCGACGCCGTATTCCGCTCTGACGTAGTCAGCAAATGCCCCCAGCATCAGTCCGAAGGCCAGCGCCGAACTGCCCAGCAGAAACATGGCGATGAGCGCCTTGGGGCGGGTGACAATCTCCCATAGCATTGCCCGGCTGGAAGAGGCGATCGTCACATCCGTGCTCCGGGGGAGTGCCAGCGCCAGCGGCAGGGCGAGAAGGGTGATGGCAGCGGCGGTAACGTAGAGCAGCTCCGGACGGTCGCCGCAGTGGGCAAAGACCAACCCCAGCACGATTACCCCAGTGAACCAGCCGGCGTGACTTCCCCCGTACAGTAGGCCCATACCCAATCCGTGGCGACTCCGGGCACCTTCCGTCAGCGCCAGAGTCTGCATAGTCGTGCCACCCCACATCGTCGCGGCTCCCCAGCCCCACAGCACCGCAAAGGCCAGCGCCAGAGCATAGCTGGGCAGGTAGGCAAGCAGAAACATCCCGATGGGGAAGAGGAAGTAGGTGAGCGCCCCCACCAGTGTCCATTTCCAGTCCGGCCAACGCCGCAGCAGGTAGACGTTGCCCACCCGAAAGACCATCATCGTAGCATACACAACAGCCAGGAGCAGCGCACACTCAAGCCCCGTCCACGAGGTAACCTGCCGCAGATAGGGCACCAGGTAGAGTTGCTGGGCACCGGCGCCAGCGAAGATAAGGAAGAACATGCCAACGAGCAGCAGCAAGTGCCGCCGCTGCCCATTGATGGCATCGGTAGTTGAGGGGGAGGTTTGGTCAGTTGGCATAAGATCGGAGCGGGCGTCCGTAACTAGTCGGTTTGTTGTCTTTCTATGGCCCGGTCTACTTCCGC
>CAYNMY010000017.1:0-13157 GCA_964398275.1 uncultured Armatimonadia bacterium
CCAGATGCCCAGCCCGATGACGACCACAGCAATTGGCGGCGATGATGAGTTGTCGTTTCATTAGCAATAGTCCGGGGTATTCATTTCTTGTGTTGAATTGCGTTTGGCGGATGGTCCGGAAACAGACGCGGGTCTGCTGTAGTGCTTCATCTACCGGGATCTGTCAACAATGGCCGGCCGGCGCCGGCGAGTAACCGGTAGTAGGCGACGTTCTGATCGTACCGTGCCTGGATCAGGTTGGCGCGGACACGGCGCAGGGACAGTTCCGCATCGGTGACCTCGACGATGATGGCCACGCCCTCCGCGTAGCGCTGGCGGGCCGCTTCGAGGTTGCTCTGCGCCGCCTCGACTGCTACCTCGGCTGTGCCGATGCGCCCGGTGGCGTCCTGAAGTCCGTACCAGTTCTGCTCGACGTCCCGGGTGATGCTTAGCTCGAGGTCGGCCAGCCGCTGGTGCGCGATATCCCGCCGGGCTTCGGCGACGGTCACTGCTGCTTTGACCGATTTGTCACCCAGCGGGTAGCTGGCGCCGATCATCAGCGACCAGGTCTCGTCGGTAGTTCCGGTGTGCCTGCCGTAGTCGGCCTGACCGCTAGCGCGCACGCTCAGACCGCCTGCAATCCGAGTTTCCTTCAGGCCCAGGTCGGCGGCGCGGATGCTGACGCGTTGTGCAGCGAGGTCCGGCCGTTGCTCCCGGGCTTCCGCCACCCACGGACTAAGCGGGCCGGTCTCGGGCACCGGGCCCAGACTTCCGCTCAGAGTCGGCGGCGGGCCCTGGTCGAGGGCCAGTAGCGCGCGCAGCTCGGCCATGGCCTGCCACGTGGCGTTGATCGTGCGCATCGCTTCAAGTTCAGCTTCGGCGAGCGTTACTTCAACCGGCAGCCGGTCCACCGGCGCCGCGGTGCCGGTTTCCACCCGGGCGTTGACCAGGTCCAGATTCTGGCGGGCCGCCTCGATGCCAGCTCGCGCCACCTCCGCCATCTCCAGGCTTCCCAGAATGCCGTAGAAGGCCGTGGCTACCTGCACCAGCAACCGCCGCTCCTGGTCGTCCCGGGAATGGCGACTGCCGACCAGGCGGGCATCGGCGGCTTGGATGGACTCGCGCAGACCACTCTGGTAGAAGGTCTGATTCAGCACCAGGGAGAGATCGCGGCTGGTGGAGCGGGTCAGAGACTGCTGCTCCCGGACATCCCACTCGGCGCTCAAGGTTGGCCACCACTGGGCCCGCTGAGCGGTCAGGCTAGCGCGGCTGCTGTCCACTTCCAGTGCCGCCACCTTGAGGTTGGGATTGCGCTCCAGCGCCAGGCGAAAGCAGTCCTCCAGCGTCAGGGTCTCCGGGAGTTGCTCTGCTGGGGCAGCGTTCACCAGCAGCAGCGCGGTCAGTAACCATAGACAGCACGATGTCAGACGTGAGTAATGGCGCAAGCGACTGTTGCACCTCCGATGTTTTCCTGGGATTCCTGAGTCGGATGAGTCGTTAGATGTCGTAGTTCTATGCCCCGCACCGATTGCCCTCCCCCCGCAGGGACGAATCTTTGCCGGGCGAAGGTGCTGGTTCGTCAGATGAAGAAACACAGGGCAGCAAGATTGTGTGCTTAGTGTTTGACGTTCCCGGCCCAGGCCAGGTTCATTATGGGTTCGAACCCTGGCAGTCCCCCCAGGCTGAGTTCAGAGGAGCATTGCTGGTATGAGCAATTCAAATCGTCCCAACTTCGTTATCTTTTACACCGATGACCAGGGCTATGGAGATCTGTCCTGCATGGCCCGGCGCAGCAATCTCAATGATCAGTTCCCCGAGGTCACGGCGGAGCTAAGGGCAACCGCCGAAGCCTGGCGTGCGGACCTGGAGAAGCAGTGGGAAGAGGAGTGGGCGCATGCCAATAACACCAGCACCGGGCACCACTCGAGATAAGCAGTACCGACCCTCGAGAGGAGGAGTTGTTGTGGCTGCTGCCCGGTTCGGGGTCAGCCGATTGCCTGGCGAATGACCGCCATCGCCTGATCGGCCAGGGCCTGGGCTTGCTGGTGACTGTCGGCTTCGGCCACCACGCGCATAATCGGCTCGGTGTTGCTGGGACGGGCCTGCACCCAGGAACGGTCCGGCCAGCGCACCAGGATGCCGTCGGTTTCGTCAATCTCCTGGCCGGCATACTCTTCCCGCAGCGCCAGGATGGCCGGTTGCACGCGCGCCGCCGGGCAGTCAATGCGCTCCTTGATAATGGCCGAGGGGCGGAAGGCCGCCTCTATCCAGGAACTGAGTGTCCCGCCGCGATGGGCCAGGCCCTCGAGAATCAGACACATCGCGCGCAAGCTGTCGCGGCAGTAGTGGATGCGTGGGTCAATGACGCCACCGTTGCCCTCGCCGCCGAATACGCGGTCGTCCTCGTCGGTATGCCCGGCAGCCCGGTAATCACGAGCCGCGCGCTGCATGGCTTCGACCACATACACTTCGCCCACCGCCGTGCGGTGCACCGGGCAGTTGTAGCGCTCAGCGACTTCCTCGATCATTCGGCTGGTCACCAGATTGGTGACCAGCGGCAAGGGGCCTGCCGCGGCGACGGTATCCGCGGCCAGTGCCAGGGTGTAGTCTTCACCGACTGCCACTCCCCGTTCATTAACCAGCGCGAGGCGATCGGCGTCGGCATCCTGCGCCATCCCCAGGTCGGCGCCGTGCTCCCGCACCGCCTGCTCCAGTTGTCCCATGTTTTCCGGCACCGGTTCGGGCAGATGCGGGAAGATGCCGTCGGGCGTGTCGTTGATGGCAATGACCTCGCAGCCCAGTTCTCTGAGCAGCCGCTCGCTGACCACCGCCCCGGCGCCATTGCAGCAGTCCACCACAACCTTGAAGTTGCCGTCGGCAATCGCCTTGCGGTCGGCCCGGGCCAGCAACTCGGTGATATGTCGCTCAATGGCCTGGTCGTCGCTGACCACCTCGCCGATCTGCTCGTTACCCACCAAAGCGAACTCGCCCTGGTGATAGACATTGAGCAGCTCCTGTACCTGGTATGGGTACAGGAAGATGCCGTCGGAGCGAATGAACTTCAGGGCATTCCACTGCTGGGGGTTATGGCTGGCGGTGATGGCGATTCCGCCGATGGTCTCAGGATTGCGGGCACAGGCAATCTGCAGCGTCGGCACCGGCACGATGTCCAGGTTAATGACGTTGCACCCGGTGGCCAGTAGGCCCCCGACCAGCGCGTTGTGCACCATCTCTCCGGAGGGACGGGTATCGCGGCCGATGGCGACCAGCCCGCCGCCCAGATAGGTGCCGAATGCCTGGGCGAATGAGACCAGCAGGTGCGGTGTCAGTGAGTCGCCAACTACGCCGCGTACTCCGGATACACCGGTTTTGAGCGTTCTTACTACGGACATTTGCTCCCCCGTGTTATTGGTCGCTTGATTGGCTGAGGCGCGCCCTTGCTGTGACCACAGTTCAGTGGCACAGACATCGTGTCCGTGCATCACGGGCTGGAAGCCCGTGCCACCGACGTAGTCGCGACAGGCAATGTTGCTCCTGCGAGCTTGTGATGGTCATACCAACTGCCGGACCCGGCTGAGGTATTCGCGCGCCAACTCCTTGGCGGTGGCTACGTCGCGCGCCTCGGCTATAACTCGAATCAGCGGCTCGGTCTGGGATACCCGCACGTGCACCCACCGGCCCTCGCCGATTATCTTGATACCGTCCTGCAGGTCACGGCTGTCCGCCCAGGCCGGGAGCTGCTGGGTGCGGATCGCCTCGAGCACGCTGTAAGCCCGCTCAGTGGGGCAATGCTGTTGGCCCTGACGCATGACGTAGTGGGGGATGTTGTGCGAAATGAACTCCGCGAGCGGCTGATCCAGGCTGGCCACCAGGTCGAGAATGTGCGCCATCGCCGCCATGCTGTCGTGAGCGTAGTTGAGACGGGGAAAGACAATCCCGCCGCTGCCCTCGCCGGCGATAGCCGCCTGATAGTTGAGCGCGCTTTCGGTGATATAGGCCTGGCCAATGCCGGTGCGGTGAGTCTCGCGCCCGTGGCACGCGGCGATGTCGTCTACTGCCTGGGTGGTGGACAGGTTGGTGACCACCGGCCCGGCGTCACCCCGGCGTAGGACCATCTCCTCGCACAGGCATATCGTCATTTGCTCCGGGAAGATCTCGCCACCCGACGCCACAAAGCCGAGTCGGTCACCGTCCGCGTCATGGGCGAAGCCGATATCGGCGTCCACGGCCTGGACTATGGCGCGCAGTTGACTCAGATTGGCTTGACTGGGTTCGGGAGGATGCGGGAAGGGCTGACGCGGTTCAATGTTTATCGCCACTACTTCACAGCCCAGTCTCTCCAGTAGGCGCGGCGAGTCCTGCGAGCAGGCCCCGTTGACGCAGTCCACTGCGACCTTGAGATGCGCATCACGAACCTTCTGGACGTCTACCTGCGCAACTATTGCCGCCAGGTGGCGCTCGGCTGCGTCGGGATCAGTCGCGATGGGGTGCAGTTCGTCCCACTGCGCCTTGACGTACTCGCCCTGATGGTAGATATCGAGCAGTTCTTCGTTCTGGCGCGGGTTGAGGAATATCCCATCGTCCCGCACGAATTTCAGCGCATTCCAACTGGCGTCGTTATGGCCAGCAGTGACAGCGATGCCGCCGACGGCGGGCCCCTGCTTGACGGCTAACTGGAGTGCTGCGGTGGGGCAGATCCCCAGGTCTACTACTTGACAGCCGCCGCCCATCAGGCCCGACACGACGCACGGGCCCACCATCTTGCCGGAATTACGGGTGTCCCGACTGATCAGGACCGTTCCCCTGCCGACATAGGTGGCGAACGCCTGGCCGAAGTCCACCAGCAGCTCGGGCGTCAGCGTATGCCCCACGACACCCCGTAATCCGGCAACGGATAGTTTCAGAGGTTGCATAACCATAGCTTTGGCCATAATTCCCTCAGCCTTCGATCTCGATAGTCACCCCGCCATGCGCAGCGGTTATGCGGGCTGGCCCATGGCCAGCCGTAGTTGCCGCCCTCGCTTCCGCCTGTCTCTCGGGCGCAAGCGCTGTCACCTGGCGGCTATCTGTCGTCTGATGGCGTCACTCGGCCTGCTGGCCAAGGACTTGCACTAAGTATATTATTCGTCTATTATTAGGTGGATACCTCTAGGCTTTCAAGCTGGACGCGTGGAACGCTTCGGCGGGACTCAGTGGTATCGCTGTGGCATACTAGATTGCGCCAAACTCGCAATGCCAGGTTGGCACACAGGAGGACCGCGATGTCCGATCCCAAGGATAAGCAGTATGTGCTCGAACAGGTCAAAGCGAATAACGTCAAGTTCGTAAAGCTCTGGTTCACCGACATTCTCGGATACTTGAAGAGCTTTGCGATCACTGTGGAGGAATTGGAACTATCGCTGGAAGAAGGCCAGGGCTTTGACGGCTCGTCTATCCAGGGCTTCGCCCGTATTGACGAGAGTGACATGGTGGCGATGCCGGACCCGACCACCTTTACCGTTCTGCCCTGGCGGCCCACCAAGGGCGGCGCGGTGGCGCGGATGTTCTGCGACATTCTGCGGCCCGATGGCACCACGTACGAGTGTGATCCTCGCTACGTGCTCAAGCGCAATCTGGCGCGGGCGGCGAAGCTGGGCTATACCTTTTACGTCGGCCCGGAGCTGGAGTATTTCTACTTCAAGGGTAACGGCCCCAATCCCCAGGTTCTCGACCACGCTGGGTATTTTGATATGACGCCCCATGACGAGGCCATGGACCTGCGGCGGGAAACCGTGATTATGCTGCAGCAGATGGGCATCGGGGTTGAATACAGTCATCACGAGGTAGCACCCTCACAGCATGAGGTGGACCTGCGCTACACCGATGCGCTGACGATGGCCGATGCTGCGATGAGCTATCGGCTGGTCGTCAAGGAGGTCGCTCTGCGCCACGGCGTCTACGCCACCTTCATGCCCAAGCCCCTGTTTTCCGAAAACGGCAGCGGCATGCATGTGCACCAGTCCTTGTTCGTTGAAGACAGGAACGCCTTCTTTGACCCCAACGACGCGATATACCTGTCGGCCATTGCCCGCAAGTACATAGCCGGGCTGCTCAAGCATGCCCAGGAAATAACGCTGGTTACCAACCAGTGGGTCAACTCCTACAAGCGGCTGGTGCCCGGCTACGAGGCGCCGGTCTACTTGTCCTGGGCCCTGACCAATCGCTCCGACCTGATCCGAGTGCCCACCTATAAACCTGGGCGGGAGCAGGCGACGCGCATAGAGTACCGTGCGCCCGACCCGGCCTGTAACCCCTACCTGGCCTTTGCGGTAATGCTCGCGGCTGGTTTGGAGGGCATTGAAAACGACTACGAATGCCCGTCGCCGGTGACGCGCAACGTCTACGAAATGTCCGAGGAGGAACGGGAGGAGCTGGGCATTGACACACTGCCGCCCGACCTGCACAGCGCGATCGGCCTGGCCGAAAGCAGTGATTTGCTCAAGCGGGCCCTGGGCGAGGAAATGCACGGCAAGCTCATTGAGAACAAGAAGATCGAGTGGGATGAGTACCGGCTACAGGTTACCAGTTGGGAGCTCGAGAAGTACCTGCCGGTACTATGAATTACCATGTAGTGCCGCATCAGCCCCAGAAAGGCAGGCGCAAGATGGACAGAGAGGCCCTTGTGAGCGAATTTTGCGAACTGGTGCAGATTGATAGCCTGTCCGGGCACGAGGCAGCCTTCGCCGACGTTATTATGGCGAGAATGGCCGACCTGGGACTCGAGGCGCGTCGCGACGGCGCGGCAGCGCGGATTGACGGTGATTGCGATAACTTGATCTTTCGAGTCCCGGCCAGCGCTGACGGCTACCCCGTCATAATGGTCAACTCACATCTGGATACGGTCGGGGATGACACTGGTATCCAGCCGGTCATCGAAGGTGACGAAGTCCGCAGCACGGGCGACACCATTCTTGGGGCCGACGCGAAGGCCGGGATCAGTATAATGCTGGCCGCCCTGCGCAAGCTCGACGCGGAGAGCCTGCCCCACGGTGAGCTGATCGTGGTCTTCACGGTTGCTGAGGAGGTGGGCCTGGTCGGAGCGCGGGCTCTTGATTTCCAGATGCTCCAGCCGTGGCCGGAGATCGCCTATGTGCTGGACGGGGGCATCACTCCCGGAGAGATGACTACGCAGGCGCCTTATGCCGATAAGATCGAGTTTGAAGTGCGCGGAAAAGCGGCTCACGCTGGCGTTGAGCCGGAGAAAGGGATTAACTCCATCCAGATCGCGGCCGAGGCGATAGCCCGGATGAAGCTGGGCTGGCTCGACGATGAGTCCACCGCCAACATCGGGACAATCCAGGGCGGCACGGCCACCAATATCGTCCCGGAGGTGACGCGCTTCCGGGGTGAAGCGCGCAGTCACCAGGAAGAGAAGCTGGTCGCGCAAAGCGGGCATATGTCCCAGATGGTCGAGGAGGCGGCGGTTAAGCATGGGGCAACGGTAGAGATCGAGCGGGAGCGCAGCTACAGCGGCTTTGCGCTGGGCCTGGACGACCCGGTGGTGCAGCGCGGGATGGCTGCCGCACAGCAGGTCGGCCTGGAGCCCCGGCTCAACAAGGGTGGGGGCGGCAGCGACGCCAATATCTTCAACGAGCACGGCATTCCCAGTGTGATAGTTGCCACCGGTGCGTATCGTCCCCACACTACCGACGAGCTCCTACACATCCCCAGCATGGTCAGGAGTGCGGAGTGGATGGTGGCGATACTGACGGCAAAGTGACGGGGGACAGGCGAGTCGCCGACGCGCCATAGCGCTTTGGCGACGGCGCGACGCCTGTCCTACTGAGCCGTGCCCTGGGCTTGACAGGTCCGGATTGTTGGGGTATACTCAAGTCAAAGTTGTGTTATATTGGCTGTGATGGGGAGGAGTATGCGGGGAGCGGAGGCCACAGCGAGCTGGTGACAAGGTGAAAGTGCCGGCGCCTCGGTCCGCAGAACGTCGCCCTTGAGCTGTTCCGCCGAATTCAGTAAGCGGAACCGGGATGCGCCCGTTACAGCGTCAAAGGGTCCCGCCTTGGCCAGGGCTACGGCGGGGAACTTGGGTGGTACCGCGAGAAGCTATCTGGCCTCTCGTCCCAATGGGGATGAGAGGCTTTTTGCATTCAATGGCAACCGGAAAGAGGTGTCGTTATGCGCAGTGATAGAGCAAAGAAGGGCCTGGAGCGAGCTGGCGCGCGGGCACTGATACACGCGTGCGGGATAACCCGCGCGCAACTGGACAAGCCGTTTATTGGCATTGCTAACAGCTTCTCGGACCTGGTGCCCGGGCATATCGGGATGCGCCGGCTCCAGCGCGCGGTCGAGCTGGGTGTTGCCGCCGGCGGCGGCGTGCCGCTCAACTTCGGCGTGCCGGCGATCTGTGACGGTATCGCCATGGGCCACCTGGGGATGTTCTACTCCCTGCCCTCCCGTGAACTTATCGCGGACATCGTCGAGTCAATGGCGATGGCTCATGCACTGGACGGGCTGGTGTTGCTGACCGACTGTGACAAGATTACTCCGGGCATGCTGATGGCGGCCGCGCGGCTGGATATTCCGGCAATTGTGGTCACTGCCGGGCCGATGATCTCGGGCCGGCACGAGGGCCGCCGGCTCTCGCTGGTGCGCGATACGTTCGAGGCAATTGGCCGCGCGCAGGCAGGCGAGATCACCGAAGACGACGTCGCAGCGTTGGAGATAGAGGCCTGCCCGGGCCAGGGCTCCTGTCAGGGGCTATACACCGCCAACACGATGGCGTGCGTGACCGAGGCGATGGGCATGAGCCTGGCCGGTTCGGCGACGGCCCTGGCCGGATCAGCCAAGCGCGAGCGCTTCGCTTACGACAGCGGCGAGCGTATTATGGAGCTGGTGAAGCAGGACATCACCGCCCGCCAGATCATCACCGAAGCTGCTGTCCGCAACGCCATTCGTATTGATATGGCGATGGGCGGCTCGACCAATACCTGTCTGCATATCCCGGCCATCGCCCACGAGGCGGGTGTTGGTATCGAGCTGGAGGTCTTTGACCAGATCAGCCAGGTGACGCCGCAAGTCTGCTCCCTGCGACCGGGCGGTGAGTATATGATGGAGGACCTCGACTGGGCTGGCGGTATCCCGGCGGTCCTGTCGGTGCTCAGTGATATGCTGGACGATAACCCCACCGTCAGCGGCAAGTCAATCGCCGAGATTGCCGCCGAGGGCCGCGTCGTTGACAACGATGTTATCCGTTCTGTGGACAAAGCTTACGCACCGGAGGGTGGGATCGCCGTTCTGCGGGGGAATCTCTGCCCCGATGGGGCGGTGATAAAGCAGTCGGCGGTCTCGGAGAAGATGCGCA
This sequence comes from uncultured Armatimonadia bacterium, assembly GCA_964398275.1. Lineage (GTDB taxonomy): Bacteria > Armatimonadota > Zipacnadia > Zipacnadales > Zipacnadaceae > JALGTD01. Next base: position 9,335 of record CAYNMY010000017.1, read on the forward strand.
CGTTCCGGGGCCCGGCGGCCTGTTTCGACCGCGAGGAGGCGGCTATGACATCGATCTTGGCCGACGAGATTGCCGATGGCTCATGGATAATCATCCGCTACGAGGGTCCCAAGGGCGGACCGGGGATGCGCGAGGGTCTGAATCCGACCGCGGCGCTATCGGGAATGGGCAAGGCGGAGACGGTCGGGCTGTTGACCGATGGCCGTTTCTCTGGTGGAACCAGGGGCCTATGCATCGGGCATATCTCGCCGGAAGCCGCAGCGGGCGGCTTGCTGGCCCTGGTCCAGGACGGCGACGAGATCGAGGTAAACCTGGACGAGCGGCGGCTGGAGCTGCTGGTAGATGAAGGGGAGTTGGAGCGGCGCCGCGTTGACTGGCAGCCGATCGAGCCCAAGATCAAGACCGGCTGGCTGGCGCGCTACGCTAAGAATGTCACCAGCGCCGCATCCGGCGCAGTGATGGAGTAGCGGCTATATACAGACAAGGCACGAGGAGGCGAATGACTAATGGCAACTGAGCAAATGACCGGCGCGGATGTGCTATTGCGCGTCTTCGAGGAAGAAGCCGTCGAAGTAATGTTTGGCATACCCGGCGGCGTGACCATTCCGATCTTCGACAAGCTCTATCACAAGATCGAGGCGGGCGAGATTCGCTTCATCCTGACGCGCCACGAGCAGGGCGCCGCCCATGCCGCCGACGGCTATGCGCGGGCCACCGGCCGGGTCGGGGTATGCACGGCAACGAGCGGTCCGGGGGCGCTGAATCTGGTCACCGGACTGTGCACCGCGCACATGGACTCGATCCCCGTGGTGGCAATCACCGGGCAGGTAAAGACCTCTGCCATCGGTACCGATGCCTTCCAGGAGGCCGATACCACCGGTGTCACTGTGCCAATAACCAAGCACAATTACCTGGTCAAAGACCCGGCCGAACTGGCTCACGTAGTGCGGGAGGCCTTCTTCATCGCTCGGACGGGTCGGCCCGGTCCGGTACTCATTGATCTGCCTGCAGACGTCAGCGCGGCGCCGGGCGTGTGGACTGAGCGCGATGTCAGCAACCTGCGCGGCTACCGTCCGCCCGAGAAGGGTGATCCGGAGGCCATTACCCAGGCGGCGGCGATGATTAGCCGGGCCGAGAAGCCAATTCTGTACATTGGCGGCGGAGTCATCGCCTCGGGCGCTGCTGCTCTGATTAAGGAACTCGCCGAAAAGGCTAACATTTACGTGGTGCATACGTTGATGGGCAAGGGTGCGTTCCCGGAGACTCATTCGCTGTCGGCGGGGATGCCGGGCATGCACGGTGTGGTGCCGGCCTGCTATTCGCTGCATCATGCCGGGCTGATCATCGCCATCGGTGTCCGCTTTGATGACCGGGTGACTGGGGATCTGAGCAAGTTTGCCCAGGGTGCGGAGATCATCCACATTGACATTGACCCGGCCGAGCATAATAAGGTGGTGCAGCCGGACGTGGCCATCGCGGGTGACGCGCGTGAGGTCCTTGCGCAGCTCGTGCCGCAGGTCCAGCCCCGCCCGCGGGGCCAGTGGGAAGAACAAATCGAACAGTGGCAGAAAGACCATCCGTTGGGCTACACTCAGCCTGAGGAGGGGATCGCACCCCAGTACGTGGTCGAGCAGATCTACGAGGTCACCGGCGGCGAGGCTATCATTACCACCGAAGTAGGCCAGAACCAGATGTGGGCGGCGCAGTACTACAAGGTGGACAGGCCGCGCCACTTCCTCAGCTCGGGCGGGTTGGGCACGATGGGCTACGGCTTCCCGGCGGCCATCGGCGCGCAGATGGGCTGTCCCGACGCGGTGGTCTGGGACATCGCCGGCGACGGCTCAATCCAGATGAATATCCAGGAGCTGGCCACCGCGGTGATCAATAAGCTGCCCGTGAAGGTGGCGATTCTGAACAACTCGTATCTGGGGATGGTGCGCCAGTGGCAGGAGCTGTTCTACGACCGCCGCTACAGCGGCACCGACCTGACCGGCAACCCCGACTTTGCCCGCGTGGCCGAGGCCTACGGCGCGGTGGGGATAAAGGTGGGGGCTCCTGAGGAGGTCCGCCCCGCCATCGAGAAAGCTATGGAGGTGGACGACCGCCCTGTGTTCATTGACTTCGCGGTGGTCAAGGAGGAGAATGTCTTTCCGATGGTCCCCGCGGGCAAGTCCCCGGATGATCTAATGGAGCACCAGCCGAACTGAGCGAAGTCCAATGGAAATCAGTAGGACAGGCATCTCGCCTGTCCGCAAGCTCGACAGGCGGGACGCCTGTCGTACCGTGGGTTGAGGCGACTGACTATGCGCGAGATTGAGTCGTCACAGATAACTGAGGCGGTCAGTGAACTGTGCCAGCGGATCAACTTCGAGCTGCCCGCAGAGGTGGTAGCGGCGCTGCGCCGCATCCGCGAGGGCGCGACCAGCGACGTCGCCCGGGCGGTCCTGGATCAGCTCCTGGACAATGCTCGCCTGGCGCGCGAGGAGCGCATCCCCTATTGCCAGGACACCGGGCTGGTGGTGGTCTTCGTAGAACTGGGCCAGGAGGTTCACCTGGTCGGGGACGATGTATATGCGGCCATTGACGCTGGAGTTCGTCAGGGGTATCGCCAAGGTTACCTGCGACCATCGGTGGTGGCCAATCCGCTGAAGCGCGATACTAATACCGGTGACAACACACCGGCGATCGTGCATCTGCGTATGGTGCCGGGCGATCAGCTTCGGCTCCGCCTGGCGGCCAAAGGCGGCGGCAGCGAGAATATGAGCGCGCTGTGGATGCTCACGCCGACTGCTGGCAAGAAGGGCATCGTCGAGGCGATTGTTGAGCGCATTCAGGAGGCGGGGGGCAAGCCCTGCCCGCCGCTCATTCTTGGTGTAGGTATCGGCGGCGATCTCGAAAAGGCGGCTCTGCTGGCCAAAGAAGCGCTTTTCCGGCCCCTGGGTCAGCCCAGCGAGGTCCCCGAACTGGCCGACCTGGAGCAGGAGATTCTGGCCGCAGTCAATGCGACTGGCGTGGGGCCGATGGGGCTGGGCGGCGCCGAAACGGCGCTGGCGGTGCACGTGCTCAGCCATCCCTGCCATATCGCGAGTCTGCCGGTCGCGCTGAACGTCCAATGCCACGCCGCCCGGCACGGCGCGGTGACGATCTAGCCTGGGAGGTACTACAGCTCTTGTACTTGGACGCGAAAGAAATCCAGTTGCCGCTCACTGCTGAGGTCATCGGTGACCTGCACGCCGGGCATGCCGTAGAACTGACTGGCGTCGTCTACACCGCGCGCGATGCTGCGCACCAGTGGCTCGTAACAGCGCTCGATAGGGCAGGGGAGCTGCCGATTGAGCTAGACGGGGCAGTCATATACTACTGCGGTCCTACTTCCGCGCGTCCGGGGCGACCGCTGGGCGCGGCGGGGCCGACTACGAGTTCGCGGATGGACGCCTTCGCACCCGCGCTGTATGCGGCGGGGGTGCGCGCTACTATCGGCAAGGGCCAGCGCTCCCGGGAGGTGCGCGAGGCCTGCCGGGACTACGGCTGTCTCTACCTGGTAGCTACGGGCGGTGCCGGTGCGCTGCTTTCCTCATTTGTGACCGAAGCTGAGGTGGTCGCCTATCCGGAACTCGGTCCGGAGGCGATCCGCAGGTTGGTGGTAGTGGGGCTGCCCGTGTTGGTGGCTTACGATGTGCACGGGGGCAGCATATTCCCGCGAGACGCAGACTTGGACTGAGCCGTGATGAGGCTGGCGCTTCTGCTGGTTGTGGTGAAGTGGGCTATTGGCTGGCTGTTGTATGGGCTGGCGCAAGCGCCGCTGGCCCTGGGCCCGATCGGC
>CAYNMY010000018.1:0-12863 GCA_964398275.1 uncultured Armatimonadia bacterium
TTCATCCCGATTATGCGCTCGAGGCGCGCAATACCTTTGAGGCTGTGGTAGGCGCGCCGATGCTGTTTTCACTGGGCTGTGCGGGAGATCAGGTTCCGACGTGGCGCAAGGGCAACTCACGCGCGCGAGTGGGGCGCTCATGCGGCGCGGCGGCTGTTCGCACGTGGTATCAGATCGAGCAGTGCGATTGCGAGATGCCTATTGCCACAGCACGGCGGGAAGTCATTCTGGCTCGCAAGCCCGTGATGAGTGTCGCGGAGGCCCAGGCGCAGTTGGATGCGTGCGAAGATCCCGACGGTAAGCCCTTCGGCGGGCAGCGCAAGCACCTGGCCTGGGCCAAAGAGTACGCTGACATAGAGGGCCTTCCGACTGAGATGTCCGCCGTACGCATCGGCGAGTTCGCCGCCGTCGGCCTGCCGGGTGAGGTGCTGGTCGAAATTGGGCTGCAAATCAAGCAGCGCTCGCCCTTCTCGGTCACCGCACCTATCAGCCTATGCGACGACGGCGTCGGGTACATCTCCACCGCCCAGGCCCACCGCGAAGGCGGCGCGGAGCCCGAGTCCAGCCTGCCGGCTCCCGAGGCGGAGCAGCAGGTGGTTGATACTGCGCTGGAACTGCTCAACTCGCTTGCCTGAAATATGCTATTGGCCGGAATGGTCAGGATCGAGGCACTGAGAGGGAGACGATTATGATTGACGTTCATGCTCACTTGACGTTTCCGACGCGGCCCGACCATCCGTGGCCGCAGCTTACGGTCGAGCAACTCATAGACCGGATGAACCGCGAAGGCATTGACCGGGCAGTGCTGCTGCCGATGGAAAGCCCCGATACCGACGCCGGCCCGATGCCGACTGAAGAGATCCTGGCGGCGGTGCGGCGCTACCCTGAGCGGCTGATTCCGTTCCTGCACGTGGACCCGCGGGTGCGCGCGCTGGAGGAGCAGATCGAGTACCTCGCCACCGAGCATGGCTGCAAGGGCTATGGCGAGATGCTCGACGGCCTGTGGATTGACGATCCGCTGCACAAGCGCGTCTACGCCAAGTGCACGGAGTTGGGCCTGCCGGTGCTTTTTGATATGAACCGGCTCTCGTGCATGGATGATCCGGGGTTGCCACGGATGGAAGCGGTTTTGCAGGAGTTTCCTGACTGTATCTTCATCGGGCACGGCCCGGTCTGGTGGGTGAACGTATCTGCTGATGCCGACAGCGAGGGCGGTTATCCCCAGCGGCCGGTTGTGCCCACCGGCGCTGTTGACCGGCTGCTCGGCGAGTATGAGAATATGTACGCCGATCTCTCCGCCGGCTCGGGTTACAACGCGCTCACTCGCGACCCCGAGTTCACCCCTGGCTTCATTGATCGGCATTGGCGCAAGCTGATGTTCGGCACTGACATCGTCCGTCCGGGTGACGCCCTCAGAATAGTGCAGTGGATGCGGGAATTCGCCTTCACTGATGAGCAGTACGAAGCCATCGCCGAGGGCACCGCACGCCGCCTGCTGCGGCTGGACGGGTAGCACGTTAGCGGTACATTGCTGCAATGCAGTGTGGTGGCGGTTCGATGTGAGCATCGCCGGCGACTATGTCGCGGCGTCGCTCGCGCCTTTCGCGCCGGTGGCGGCTTCACGGATGGCCTTCAGTTCGGGCCCGCGCGGCGTGGCTCCCACGACCTGCATGAGCGCCTTAATGTACCCGAGGGCATGGGCCATCCCCCGGGGGTGAAGCCCCGGGTCGTCAACGACGTTGGGCGTATGATCAGGCATTATGCCGTAGCGATAGCCGACCTCATGATACACTTGCATCGCCGCGACCATATCCACATCGCCATCGTCAATGGAGACTTCGTCGAACAACGGGACCGAGCCGCGCACGTTGCGGAAGTGCACGTGATTGATCTTGTCCCGCTCACCGAAATAGCGGACTATTTCGAGCACGTCAGCGCCGGCCTGCTCCGCTACTGTCCCCTGGCAAAGGCAAAAGCCGTTGACCTCGCTGGGCACTAGCTCGACGAACTTCTTCATCCCCTCGAAATCACCGAGGATTCGCGCTTCGCCTCTGAGCCACTTGGTGGGCGGATCGTGGTGGTGGAGGGCCAGACGCACGCCGTACTGCTCTGCCACCGGCACGATGCGCGCCAAGAAGTACTCCAGGTGTTGCCACATCTCGTCGGCATCCATTGTCCAACCGGGTGGTGTTCGAGTGCAGTCAGTTTCGTGAGCTTCCTTGGTCTGGTAATAGTCGAACCGGCGCGTGATGGCGCCGCCTCGCGCCCAACCGCCGCGCCAGTGCGCCCCCAGGTCAACGATGCTCCACGTCCACTCTACCACCGGGATGCCGGCCTGCCCGCATATTTCAATAGTATTGCAGACATCCTCAATTTCCCTGTCGCGCTCGGGCCGGCCGAACCGCGCGTTCCAGTACTGACTATTGGGCCCCTGGGGAAGCAGTAGCACCCCCAGCGTCATTTTGTGCCGCTCAATAGTGTCCTGGAGCTTATGCAGCTCGTCTTGGTGTACGACGCCGGTCCCACCGTCATCCATGACCACTCTGGCGTTGCATTTGAGCCACTCCACTCCAAACTGCTGCGCATACCTCAGGGTCTTTATGCACGGCCGACTTACTCCCAGACAAAGATTCATACGTCAATACACCTCCGATTCATATGTGCGTGCGATAATACCGGGCCATTGTCTCTCAAGGTTGCTCGGCATTCACGCTGAGAGCCGCCAGTTGCTCGTACCACGCATCGACTTCTCCTGGATCCGGCTCTCGGCCCGAGCGCTGCGGCGGCGTAATCCCCAGGCGAGCGTACTTGGCCTGGGCCAGATCATGATAGGGCATCAGGTGCACGGCCAGGCAATTGCTTAGCGAGTGGTAGAGATGGGCAAGCCCCTCGAGGTACCCTTCGCGCAAGTTAATTCCGGGAATGACCGGGCAGCGTAGAATCACCGGCCGCCCCAGCCTGTCGAGTAGCCTGAGGTTAGCCAGGATCTGTTGGTTGCTTACGCCGGTGTGCTGCTGGTGGCGCGCCGGGTCAGTTTCCTTGATGTCGTAGAGAAACAGGTCTACCAGCGGCGCCATTTCGCGCAATTGCTCCTCGGGCGCGTAGCCGCAGGTGTCCAGGCAAAGGCGCAGGCTGTTTTCCCGGATTCGGCGGGCCAACGCCAGTGTGAATTCGAATTGAGCGAGCGGCTCGCCGCCAGAAATGGTCACGCCGCCGCCGGAACGCTCGTAGAAGACGCGATCGGCGCTGACCTCGGCCCACACCTCGTCGAGTGTGCGCCACGTGCCAACGATCTCGCTGGCGGAAGTCGGGCAGACGCGGGCACATTCGCCACAGGTTGTACATTTGCTCCGGTCGTATACCAGGCGGCCCTGGTCCAGCCGCCTCGCCCCGGAGCGGCATACTTCTACGCACCGCCCGCAGCCGAGGCACCGTTCGGCAACGAAAGAGATCTGTGGTTCAGCGGAGATAGATTCGGGATTATGACACCACGTGCACGACAGCGGGCAGCCCTTCAGGAAAACGCTAGTGCGAATGCCCGGGCCATCGTGCACCGCGAATCTTTTTATGTCGAAGACCAGGCCTTTGGGGCCGGTCGCCGATGAATCTTCATTGGGCATCAGAATTGAGTCCCTAAGGCCCGGGGAGGGACATCCTTGCCCCGACCCGCGGCCGTCAGTGTTCGGTGCGTTCCAGGACGGTGCAGCGTAGCTCCGGAGTCAGGTTCTTCCAGTACTCGGAGTAACCGCCCACGCGGATGATGAGGTCTTCGTGCCGCTCAGGATGCTCCAGGGCGTCGCGCAGTAGCTCTTGATCAACTACCAGGACCTGCAACTGCATCCCGCCCAGGTCGAAGTAACCACGGATCAGCGCCTTGAGCTTCTCGCGGCCTGCTGGTGACTGGAAGTGCTCCTGCGAGACGCGGATATTGACGACCAGGGTACCCGGCGCATGAATCTGATCCAGGCAAGCTGCCGAAACCAGTAGCGCGGTCGGCCCCCGAACAGCGCGGCCCTGGGAGGCCCCGGCGCTGGCGGCGATTGGTTCCCCAGCGAATCGCCCGTCGGGTGTAGCCGGGACTCTCTGCCCGAATCGGGCATAGGTTGTGAACATCAGGCACGAGCCGACGAACCGCCCGCCGCGCCAGGGCTGGCGCTTGAGCAGCTCGGTGAATACGAGCTCCGACAGCCGATGGGCCAGCTCGTCCGCGCGGGGATCGGCGTTACCGTAGCGTGGGCAGCGCTGCAAGCGATGGCGGAGGACCTCATGCCCCTCGAAATTGGCGTCTAGCGCTTCAAGCAGCTCCTGAGCGGTTATCTCAGCTTTCTCGAAAATCACCTCACGGATCGCGGCGAGCGAGTCAATAGCGTTGGCCAAGCCCATCACGTTGATAACGCTCCAGTTGTAACGCGCGCCCCCGGCGGCATACTCGAAGCCCTCGTCCACGCAGTCGTCCATCAACAAGCTGCGAATCGGCTGCGGGTGATACAGGGACTTGAGACGCTGTTGTTCGCTGATGAACTGGGTGTGCTGCTCAATCTCGCTTTCCAGGTCTTGCAGGTAGGCCTGGAAGAACTCCTCGAATGACGCGGAGCCCGCCAGATGCGCCGAGATAGTTCGGGTGAGCACCTCGGGCAGGTTGATGTCTCCGTCCAGCGAGCCGACATTACTGCAGCCGTGAATCATAAGCTCAGTGCAGCCGCCGAACGCGAAGTCATAGATGTCAAGCTCGGCAACTGCCAGGTCAGCCTCGCGAATCGCCCTCAGGTAGTTCTCCTCGCAGTACAAAGCGGGCAGGCCGTTTCCCGTGGCGATGCAATCCAAAGCTGCGTCCCAGACTTCCTCCGGAGTGTCCTCGCGCAGGCGCAGGGCCAGGTTGGGACGACGCTTCCCCTGGGTCGCCTCAATGCACACCAGGGTGAACTCGGTGCTGCCTGGCTGTCCTTCTGGATTGGTGCCGCCGATGGCTACATTCCAGGCAGTGCAGGCATCCATATTGTCCCAGAGCGAGGACACCAACTCTACGGCTTCTTCATGGGTGACCTGCCCGGCTTGTAGGTCCGCCTCGTAGTAAGGCCACAGGTCCTGGTCGAAACGGCCCAGGTTGTCGCTGTCATCGAAGTAGAAGATGAAGTTCTCCGCGACCATTGCTTCATAGAAGCTCGAAGCGGGCGCAAATGGTACACGCTCCAGCGCCGCGAGCAGCCGCCTGCGGTTGGCCTCGGCCTGTGCATCATCGAGTTGAGTCTGAGTAATCGTTGCCACAAGCCGGGCGCGCAAGATTTCCGCCGTCTCGAGGACGATCTGCATCGCTCGGTAGAAGTGGCGGCGCTCCTCGTCGCCCTCGCTAATGGCCTTGGTCAGACGCTCCTCGACTCGTTCCGCGTAGCTGGTCAGGCCTTCAGCGAGGATGCGCCGGTAGTTGGGGATGCTGTGGGTCCAGCCGGCTGCGCCGGGGTAATCAGTCCAGAATCGCTCCAGGACATCCAGTGCTTCACGCTGCGGCTCAGACGTTGCCTCGGTGCGCTTGTCTTCGAGGATGTTGAGGTGGGGGCCGTCGAGACGCACGTAGTGAAACGCCATCACCTGGGGCATCCGATGCCACAACGAAGGGGCACCTGAAGGACAAAGCGGTTCACCGTGGTATTCCCACAGCGGGACGGCCAGCGCGTAGCGGCGCAGGCCCTCGGCAATCCGGATGACAATCGGCTCATCTTCCGCACCGAAATAACCGGCGGAAAAGGGTTCGCCTATCTCATCCATAGCCGCCAGGACATCTGACGGCACGGCAATGGATTGCAGCGCGGATTCGACAGTCTTCATTGCTTACATCGCCAGCCCTCGCAGGAAGTCAGCCAGTTTCTGGGCAGCGAAGATGCGCGCGTCGGCGATTGACGTATGAGTGCAGCCACCGATGTGCGGCGTGATGATGAGATTGTCGTGCTCCAGAGCGTACTGCACCAGCGGGCTTTCGCGCGAGTCCTCGCGCCACTCGTCATGAATCACGTCCAGCCCGGCCGCCGCCACCTTACCGCTCGCCAATGCCGCCAGCAGCGCCTCTTCGTCAATGATGTCACCTCGGCTGGTGTTTATCAGGAAGACGCCGTCTTTCATCCTGGCGAATTGGTCAGTAGAAATCAGATGGTAGTTCTCCGGTGTGAGGTGGACGTGGATAGTAATCGCGTCGCTCTCGCGCAGGAGCGTGTCGAAGTCCACCTGCTCGACACCTTCAGCCTCAATCGGCTTCAGGTCACAGGCCAGCACGCGCATGCCAAAACCATTGCCAAAGCGCCCGCTCATCTTCCCCAGCCGCCCGTATCCCAGTATCCCCAGCGTCTTGCCGGAGAGCTGCGTGCCGCAGAATCTTTCGGCGCGCCAGTGGCCCTCCCGGACGGTGCGCGTCGCCTGCGGGAAATGCCGACAGCACGCCAGCAGCAGCAGCCAGGCCAGTTCGGCGGTAGCGGTGAAGGTGTCCAGCAGGTCATAGTCGCGGGTGATGGTGAGCAGCTCGATGCCCCGCCGGGCCAACTCTTCCTTGTCGAGGTGATCGGTGCCGGTACTGGGCGAAGTGACGACCCGCAGCTTATCTGCGCTAGCCAGGACGTCCTTGTCCACCGGCGTATCCACGTGGCCGAAGTAGGCGTCATAGTCGCCGATGATTGACTTGAGCACATCGTAGTCCGCCGGGCGGTAGTCCACCTCGGCGACCTCCGCGATGATATCGAGCGCCTCCGGCGCCATATCGAGGTCAACCATCACCAGGAGCCTGGGTTTAGGCATCGTGAGCCTCGCCCCGCTATGATGCCCCGGCAATCGCCTGGCGGATTTCGGCGGCCTGGAGCGGCGAGTTATTACGAATCAGCACGACATCTCCGGTGCAAGCGATCAGCGTGAAACCCATATCTTTCAGACGGCGGGCCCATTCGCCAGTAGCAGCGCCCGCCGCGCCAGGAATCTTACCAGCGGCTGCGGTGGCTGTTGCCGCCCGTTCCAGCCGCTCTGCGATCGCCGGGTCGCTTGATGGCGTATCCATCGGCAGACCCAGCGACTGCTTGAGGTCATCGGGACCGAAGAAGATACCGTCTATGCCGGGCACTGCCACGATCTCTTCAATGTTCTCCACCGCCTGCGCGGTCTCGATCTGGACGATGAGCAGGCACTCTTCGTTGGCGGTGGCCCAGTAGTCGCGGCCCCCGCGGTCAAAGACGCGCCGGCCCCCGTACGAGCGCAGACCCAACGGCGGGAACTTGGCGTTATCCACAACGGCCCTGGCCTGCTCAGCGGTGTTGACCATCGGTACTATGATGCCAGCGCAGTCCATGTCCAGTATCGGGCCGATCGAGGCGAAGGAATGGTCGCGCACCCGCACCACCGGTGGCGTCTGGAGCGCATCCGCCGTGCGTACGCAATGCAGGAGCGTATCATAGTCAAGTTGACCGTGCTGGCCGTCCAGCCAGAACCAGTCCCAGTCGGCGGCGACTGCTTCCAGTATCCCGGGAGCGGGGTAGGTCAGACAGAATCCCAGCTTCATTTCGCCCCCGCGCAGGGCGTCGCCATCCAGTAGACAAGCCATTATGCTTCATCTCGTTCCTGTATTATTGTTTGCTACCCCCTTATGATACAGCGAGCACTTCCGCCGGTCAATCTTGTACCACGCGGCGGGCCAAGTTCGCCCTGCTGACTGGAGCAGGAGATTTGAGCTTCATGCAGAAGCTATATGTGTATGCCGTTGCCCCTTGGACCATCAACCACGCTCGGGAGGGGTCATTATGCATCTGGTTATGGCCAGCATTGCCCTCGGCGCGGCCGTCGTCGGCCTCGCTTACTCAAGTCTCTCCGCTCGGATTACGCGCAAGCCCGGTCTGGTCGCCGATTCTCGTCTCTTCTGGTCGCTGTTCACCTGGGCGGTCCTCCTGGGTATTGTGCTGTTTGCCGCGACCCTGCCGACCAGGCCGCCGTTCGCGTCTGGCTTAGGCCTGGGCTGGGGCTTTCTCATCGGCCTGGCGCTGGGCCTGTATGCGACGGTCGAGGCCCGGCGCAGCAGCGAGGATGACCGGTGGCTGGTACGCTGCGCCGGATTGATATCGGCCGCCGTAGCTGGGCCCGCGCTGATCCTGATTATCTTCGGCCAGAATGCCGCTGATGCGCTGGTCGGCTGTGCTCTGGGTGCGGTACTGGTTGCGGCCATCTGGCGCTCGGGCTTCGCGCCGATGGAATCCGGCGATGACTCAGGGGAAGAAGTGAGCGCGTACCGTGGTGTGGAGACCTTCGCGCTGATTACTGTTGCTCTGGTCGTGGGCACGCGCCTGGCGCTGGAGCGTTATGGCCTGGCCAGCGGGAGCATCGCCGGTGCATACTGGGCGCTGCCCGCGCTGCTGGGCGCTTTGATAGCGCTGGGGGTCGTAGTGCTCGCCGGCGTGGCGAAGAGCTGGACTGCTGCGAACGAATACCGGCGGCCGCTGACGGTGGGACTCGTGGTCAGCATTATTCTGATCGTCGGCGCGACACTGATTGGTACCAAGGTTCTGGGCGACGGATTGCCGGGTGTCGTGGTGGTTATGGGCATCGTCGGCTTTACGCTGATTGCGTGGCTGGCGGTCACCACGCCGAGTACCAACGAAGAGGAGATGATCTCGGCCTCGCTGGGACAGACGGTAGTGATCGGGTCGGTCGCACTCGCCATCGGGGCGGTCAGTTTCAAGCTGCTGCACGGCTTCGGCGAAAGCCTGGCGCTGGTGGGCGGTATTGCCTTCGTTGGGCTTATGGCGAACGAGCAGCGCCGCCAATCTGGCGCTCTGGCCTCGGCGCTGGTCACCGGCGGTTTCACGGTCGTGCTGCTGCTGGCGCTGTACCGGCTGTTTCTGGAGAAGAATGCGCCGGCCCCTGCCCTGGACTTCCAGCAGCACTACAATTACTTCGGCCTCGTGCTCGGCGCAGTGACAGGCTTCGCTCTGCTGGCATACGTCCAGCGCAATTGCCGGATCGCGCGGCAGGAGTACGATCCGTTCATTGTTCTCGGTAGACTGGTGGAGCGGACCACAATTCTGGGCGTCATTCTGGCGGCTACCCCGCTGCTGATAGTCGTGATATGGGGGGTGAAGGCGCTTAGCGGCTTCCTGGTGGGCCTGGTAGTAGCGGAGGTGGTGTGGCTGCTGCTGGTCGGCTTCGTGGCCGGTCAGAAGCGGCAGATTGCCCTGACGGCGGCGCCGCATCTGTACCTGATCGCTGCATTCCTGGTGGCGATACAGTTCACGCAGGTAGTGCTGCCGCTGGCCGAGGGGCCCCGACTCCATCGCGGGATAATTATTGCCGTCACTGTGCTGATTGCGTTGATCTGGGCGGTAGTGTCGCTGGTCAGAGCCGGGGAGGCGACTGAAGGGAGTGAGGGTGGTGAGTAGGCCCAGGACGTACCGACTGGTGGCAGTCGTCGTCAGCCTGGTCGCGGTAGTGGGGGTGGCCCGGTATCTGCTGGCGGGGGAGATGGCGCGCGGTGATGTGGAGGGTGTGGCGCTTTCCGAGGAGCGGGGCACGCCGCTGCCCGGCGCCAAGATCACGCTGGCGATGGTGGGGCGTCCGGGCCCGACCCTCGAAGCCAAGGCCGACGAACAGGGCAGGTTTGCGTTTGCGCGTGTGCCGACTGGCAACTACCAGATTGCGGCGCACTCCCTGGCACACAAGCAGAAACCTCAGCGAATCAGAGTCGTCGAGGGCGGAACCAATACCCTGCGGCTGGAACTCAGCCCGGTTGACCCCTTCCTCGATCTGTACGTTCATCAGCCCGTCTTCACTCCCAGTGAAGAGGCCGAGGTGCGCTGCCGCGGTTTCGGTCCGGCGGGCAATATCGAGGTGGCGGTATATCGTGTGGACTTTGCCACCGCCGTCGCCGCCCGCCATCGGGGGCTGACCCGGGTGCTGAGCCCGTACGGCTCCCTGGAGAGCCTTGACCTGCGGCAAGTGCCGCAGCTTGAGCTGGTAACCAGCGGCGAGCGCCGAATCACCACGCGGGACCTGGAGGGCATCTTTAACGAGCGCATCCGGTTCCCGGAACTTGTGGCCGGCATCTACCTGGTTGCCGTCGAGATGGATGAGCTGCGTCGTCTGGAGCTGCTCACGATTACCGACCTGGGCATTGTCACCAAGCGCACCCCGGCATTGGTGCTGGTTTACGCGGTGGAGCTGGAGTCCGGGCAACCCCGTGCGGATGTGGAGGTCAAGGCGACCTGGGGCGGCGATCCGATTGGCAGCGGCCGTACGGATGAGCGGGGCCTGCTGGAGATAGCGCTGCCGCAGACTCGCGGCTCGGGCCGCCTTGATATCACTGCCCGTCGCGGCGATTCGTTTGCCTCCGTGGATAGCTGGCGCTGGTACAGCCCCGACTACGACGGCTGGCAGGTCTACACTTATACCGATCGGCCGGCGTATCGGCCGGGCCAGACCGTCCATTTCAAGAGCATTATCCGCCAGCTTTTCGCTAAGAGCTACCGCGCGCCCGAGTACCTCGAGGCGACTGTCAAGATCAATGACGACAAAGAGAACCTGGTCTACAGCGGTCGGCTGACGACGAACGAGTACGGGTCCGTGGATGACGAGTTCGAGCTGACCGACAATGCCTTACCCGGCCTGTATAGCATCGCCGTGAACGTCGGCGAGGAGACCAGGTATGCGGACTTCGCGGTGATGGAATACCGCAAGCCCGAGTACGAGGTCAAGGTGGCGACCGACCAAGGCCGGTACGTCCGTGGGGATACAATCCGGACGACGATCAAGGCCGACTACTATTACGGCTCGCCGGTCGCGGGCGCTGAGGTCAGATATGAAGTGACGCGCTCTGATTATTGGTTCTTCCCCGAGGAAGAAGAGCTGGGCATGGAGCTGTACGATATGTATGCGTACGGCGAAGAGGGGGAGATCATCCTGGAGGGCCAGGGGCAGACCAACAACGCCGGAGAATTGGTCATCGCGATTCCCACCAGCCCGGTAACTGACGAGGAGATAGAGCGCTTTGTCTACGACCGGCGCTACCACATCAGTGCTGAAGTCACCGACCCGAGCCGGCGCTCGGTGAGCGGCTCGCGCAGCGTAGTTGTCACTCAGGGCGAGTATATGATCAAGGTGCGCTCGACACCTGGCGTTCTCGGGCCGGATGAACCGGTCACGGTGAAGATCACCGCCCAGGACTACGAGGGCGAACCTGTGGCGAAGGCCTCGGGCGACGCCCGGTTGATGGTATCGGAGTGGGCCCGGGATACTCAGTCACTGGAACAGGAAGCCAGTGCCACGTGGAGGACCGACGCCGAGGGCATCGTCGAGGTGGTCTTCACACCCCGGCGCAAGGCCAGCTACCGCGTGCTGGTCGTCGGTGAGGACAGCCGGGGCAATAGGATCCGTGCCGAGGATTGGCTGTGGGTGACCGATGGGCGGTATGCCTCGTTCGCCTATCCCTACGGCGAGCTTGAGCTGAAGGCTGACAAGCCGGTCTACGAAGTGGGCGACGTCGCGCGGATTGTGGTCAACACCGAATTCGCGCCGACAACGGCGCTGTTGACCGTCGAAGGCGAGCGCATCTACCATAAAGAGCTGGTGGAACTGGCCGGCAAATCCACGATACTGGACGTGCCGGTGCGCGAGGAGTATATCCCCGGTTGCTACGTGGCGCTTACCTTCGTGCGCAAGAAGAAGTTCTTCTCGGAGAATGTCTCCCTGACAATCTCGCGCCGCCTGAAGGCGCTGCAGGTCTCGATCGAGCCGGACCGTGAGGAATACCGGCCGCGCCAGCCCGCCAAGTATCTCATCCGGGCCACCGACCCCGACGGGCAGCCGGTCGCGGCCGAGATTTCGCTGGCGGTCACCGATGAGTCGGTCCACGCCCTGGCACCCGACCGCGCCGGCGATATCCTCAAGCACTTCTACCCGCGCCGCTACTTGCAGGTGGAGACCAACTTTTCGTTCGCCGAGATCTACCTGAGTGGCGGCGACAAGGCCGGCGCGCACATCCAGACGCGCAAGCACTTCCCCGATACCGCGTTCTGGGCGCCGTCGGTCATCACCGATCATAACGGCGAAGCAAGCTTTGAGTTTGATATGCCCGACAGCCTGACCACCTGGCGCGGCACCGTGCGCGCCAACACGCTCGACAGCCGCTTTGGCCAGTCCATACAGCAGGTGGTGTGCAGCAAGCCCTTCCTGGTGCGGCTGGAGGCGCCGCGCTTCTTCACGCAAAAAGACGAGGTCGTAATCTCCAACATTGTACACAATCGCACCAGCCAGTCGCTGGCGGTGAATGCCGGGTTGGACGCAGGCGACCTCGAGATCAGCGGAAAGCTGGTCCAGTCGGCTTCGGTCGGCCCCGGCCAGGTCCATCGGTTCGAGTGGCCGACCTCGGTGCCCACAGCGGGTGAGAAGAAGCTCAGAGTCTGGGCAGAGGCGGGTGAGCTATCCGACGCGATGGAGCTTACGATACCGGTTGTTCCCAGGGGACGCCGTCGCGTCGAGGTGCGGGTGGGTACGGTGACCGAAGAACAGATTGAGCGCCTGCAGATACGGGAAGACGCAATTCCCAACGCGACCTCGATGCAGGTTCGTCTGACCCCCTCGCTGGCCTCAGGGATGCTTGGTTCGCTGGACTACCTGGCGAACTATCCATACGGCTGCACAGAGCAGACGATGTCGGCGTTCTTGCCGGATGTGGTGATCGCGCAGATGCTCGAGAAGCTGGGAATATCCGTGCCCCGGCTGGAGAGAGAGCTGCCCGAGATGGTCCAGGCCGGGCTGCTGAAGCTCTACGACATGCAGCACGACGATGGCGGCTGGGGCTGGTGGCGATACGACGACACTGATCCCTGGATGACAGCGTATGTGGTCTT
>CAYNMY010000019.1:0-12787 GCA_964398275.1 uncultured Armatimonadia bacterium
TTGCCCCACGGCACTGTCAGGCCGCCGGGACTGTGGATGTGCATGACCATCTCGTGCATGTCCAGGACCGAAACATCGTTGGGCGGGTAGCGGCGGCGGAAATAGTCGCGCCCAGTCTGCCATTCCAGGAGCCAGGCCATCATCGCGATGACCGGAGCCAGGCAAGAATTGTTGTAGCCGGAGCCTTCGCCGCCGTAGCCGCCGGGATTGCAGTGGCCCAGCAACTCCGGAAAGCGACGAAGCCCGTAGCTGTACAGGCGCTGAGCGCGGGCATCATCTCCAGCGTGGATGCCGAAATAGTAGCCGACGTACAAACATGCGGCCAGCATATTGGCGATCTGATTGTCGGACATCGGGTAGCGGGAATACGCGTGCAGATAAGCGTGTTTGTAAGTGTAGTCAATGATGGCTTCGGCGAATTGGCGGCGTTCGGACTCGGCGAGCACGCCGGCCGGCTCGATCCAGTCCATCATCAGTGCCTGGCGGGCCGGGGCAAAGCAGTGAGTCCAGGTATGGAACTGCCCCAGTTCGGTGTAGTCAGCCTGGGCCATTGTCTCTATCAGCCCGAGCAGGTGCTGGCGGTAGGCCTCGGCGTACGGCCGTTCACCGGTACCCAGGTACGCCAGCGCAGCGTATTCGGGGAACTTGTCAGCGTATGCCGAGGTCAGATCGAGGAACATTTCCCACTGGGGGCACAGCGGGCCCGTCAGCTTAGTTCGAAGCACATCAAGCTCGTCAATGAGTAGCGGGCGCATCAGGTGTCATCCTCTGTGATGAGAGTGATGGCTGGCTAGACAGTGCTCGTTGCGGGGTCGTCGAGTATCTTGCGCACCAGTGCAGCATTCTGTGCGACCTGATTGCTGTGTTTTGGGAACACGCCCACGACTACCGCGTCGGTTGGCTTGAGGTGGTCGAAGGCGTACCGGAAAGCGCCTTCGAGCATCTGCTCATCAGCGCAGTTGCGGCCCGCGGCCAGAATCTTAAAGCCCAGGCACGGCTTGGGCACCTGGCGCAGTATGGCGGTCATTCGCTCGGGGTCAGCAGCCGGGAACTGGTCGGCCTGATATGCGTCCCGCTCGACAGCGGGAGCCGACTTGTAGGCCCGCGCCAGATTGTAGAAGCAGCCCATATAGAAATCGGTCTCCCACTCGTGCTCCTCGGCGTACTCGATTACCTCGGGGATATGCGTGCCAACTCCGGCAGGTCGCCCCGTGTCCTTGATTGCTTTGACGATATCGGCCACCGCGTCAATCTGGCCGCTATGCCAGGAATTGTCGGTGTGGGTGCCGTGGTGGTAGATGGCAATCGGTTCGTAAGAAGCGATCTGCGCGATATTGGCATAAATATCGGCGAACTCGCTGGCGGTCTGGGCAATCCACTGCACCTGGCCGCCGCGCAGGCGGTATTCGAGGAACATCCGCATCTGGTGGCGGTCGCCGCGCGACTGGACAGTGTTAATGCCCTGCCGCCAACATTCGTCCAACGTCTCCTGGAGGCGGGGCATCGTGTAGTATTCGATCATCTCGCGGTCTAGCTGGGCGTTCTGATGGGAGAATCCGCTGAAGGGGTTGCCTCCGATGATCAGGCGCGTGACTTGCTGCTTTCCCAATTGAATAGTTGGAAGCATTGGCTGTGTGGTTGACCTTTCGGTGCTCATAGGCGGGAAATGGGGCTCCTGGCCAGGGGGCAACCGTGAGTGTGGTGTATCGTCCACGGTATTGCCGCCCAAGAGTGTGTTACTTGAGCCTGGAGCTGATAGATGTTAAGATACTATAACATATCTACCTATCCGCGACAAGCGTGACTCTGTCCTGTTCCGGAGTCCGCTGCGGCAGGAATTAACCGAGCAACCGGCGAATCTGTGTGCATCGGATTTGCGTGATCACTCTGCCAATGTTAAGGAGACCAAGCGTGATAGACGAGCAGCTTCTGGAGATAATGGCCTGCCCGGCCTGCAAGGGTCCGATTGAACTGAAAGATGACCGTATAGTCTGCCAGCAGTGTGGGCGGGGCTACCCGATACGGGACGGCATCCCGATTATGCTCATCGAAGAGGCCGAGGAGTCCAGCAGCGGCGGCGGTGAGGCAGATAGCTCCGATTGACCTGACTGTCTGCATCGTGAGCTGGAATGTCTGGGCGGACCTGCAAGCTTGCCTGGAATCGCTATACGGCGGCGGGAACCGGGTGAGCTTTGAAGTGATTGTGGTGGACAATGCCTCCACTGATGGCACACCCGCGCGGCTGCCCGAAGACTTTCCTCAGGTCAAGTTGATCGCCAACGCCGACAACCGTGGCTTTGCCGCCGGGGTGAATCAAGCGATTGCCGCTGGTGGGGGCCGGTATTACTTTCCTCTCAACCCCGATACTATCGTGCCGCCCGGGGCGCTGGAGCAACTGGTCAGCTTCGCCGATGCCCACCCGCAAGCTGGCATCATCGGGCCCAAACTGCTCTACCCGGACGGCCGACTTCAGTATTCGTGTCGCCGGTTCCCGACCGTGGCCGCCGCGATCTTCCGCAATACTTTCCTCGAGCCGCTTATCCCCGGCGTCAGGAGTGTTCGCCACTATCTGATGACTGACTGGGAGCATGACGATGTGCGGGAGGTGGACTGGCTATCGGGCGCCGCGATGCTAATCCGGGCGGAACTGGTCGAGGACATCGGCGGGCTGGATGAGGGCTTCTTCTGGGGCTCGGAGGACGTTGATTTCTGCCTGCGCGCCCAGCAGGCGGGTTGGCAAGTGCTGTATACCCCCCAGCCGGAAATCGTCCATGTCGTCGGCCGCAGCAGCCAGCAGGCCGAGGTCAAGACGATCCTGCATACCCACCGCAGTATGTACCGTCTGTACAGCAAGCACTGGAGCCGCTGGTTCGGCAGCCGCTGGCTGATCTGGCTGGGCATAGCGCTGCGGGCGGGGATGCTGGTGGCGGATTGCTACCTGCGGCGACTGGGCGGGAAACGGGCAGTGGCTAGTGATGAGTGAACGGTGCCACACAGGCTGGAAGGCTGTGCCGCCCGCTGAAGGATCGTCGCGACGAGCGGGCGCTTTAATCTATCCGCACGTCGAGCACGCGCGGCCGCCAGTGCGGCCGACGGCCCCCGGGAATAAACAGCTTGACCAGACAGATACCGGCCACACGCGCCGGGCGGGGGGCGGCGGGGGGGGGCCGGGGGCCGGGCGAGCCCGCGCGCCCCCCGGGGCGCCCCACGGCCCCCGGGAATAAACAGCTTGACCAGATAGAGTCCGGCGACAAAGCCCCCGACGTGCGCCCAGAACGCGATACCCCCGCCGACGCTGCCCAGGGAGCTGAGACCGTAGAGAAGCTGGAGCGCGAACCAGATGATGATGAACAAGCCGGCGGGAATGTCAACGAGAGTAAAGACAATGAATAAGGGCAGCAGCGTGCGAATGTAGGCGCCCTTGAATAGCTTGTAGTATGCCCCCAGCACCCCGGCAATGGCGCCGCTGGCGCCGATTAACCCGATGGCCAAGCCCTGGGGGCCGGTGAACACTGTGCCCAGGACGGCCATGGCACTGTGGGTGAGCGTCGCCAGGATGCCGCAGAGCAAGTAGAAGGTGAGGTAGCGCAGATGGCCCATGCGGTCCTCAACGTTATCGCCAAAGACCCACAGAAAGAGCATATTGAACCCCAAATGGAGAATGTCGGCGTGCATGAACAGCGAGGCAACCAGGCTGCCGACGGCAACTCGGGGACCGACCTGTTGAATAGCATCCACCGAGGCCAGGTAAGCGGGCCGAAACACATACTGATGGACCATCTCCGGGGCAATGTGCTGGTAGATGAAGACGGCGATACAGGTGGCAATGATCGCGATGTTGACCACGGGTCGGCGTACGGATCTAATGTTGTCGCGTAGCGGTATCATCGCACGGCTCCCCTAAGAATGCGTGGCCGAGGCAGCAACTGTCTCGGCCACGGCTAAACTCCTCGGTTGTGCTACGCGCCGGGTTGCGCCCGGACGTAGTGAGACGCGTAGGAGACGGGAGCACGCTCTAGCGGAGGATTCGGGTTATCTGTGTCAGGGCCCCGTCCTCCTCGGCCACCGCCGACCACAGCTCGCCGGGTAAGAATGGCTGAGCACTGTGGGTGAAGGCGATTTGGTCACTGTCCGCATTCCACACCGGCCAGCGGTTCCCGAGGTCATCGTTCGTTACCCGGATCAGAGTCTGGGTGGTGATATTCCAGAGCAGGATTTCGAAGGACCCGTAGCGGTCAGAGTGGAAGGCAATCTTCTCGCCATCGGGACTCCAGGCCGGCGCACCGTCGGTGAAGGGGCTGGGCGCTATTGCTGTGGGATTGTTAATGTCGGCCAGGTCGTAGACGTATATGTCAGTGTCGTCATCGCCGCGAGAGTCCGCCCGTTGCACGACTATCTCAGTGGCATCCGGGTTGTAGCCGGGCCACTGGTACTCGCGACCGTCGGCGAGGAGTGCCTGCTGATTGGTGCCATCGGTGTCAATCGTGCGGATGTCAGAATTGTTGTTGCGGCGGGTGCTGGTGTAGATCAGCGCCAGGCCGTCGGGGCGCCAACTGGGCTGCATATCAACTCCAGTGCCGGTGTCGTCGGTGATCTTGTCAGCGCCGGCCCGGTCGCCGGTGGTTGCATCCATGATATAGATGGCGGGACTGTCACCCCGTTGTGAGGCGAAGGCGACGTTCAGGCCATCGGGACTGTACGCCGGGTGCCGGCCGCCCTGGCCGGCCGTGGGTGTCAGGAACACGGCCCCGCCGCCGGTGCTAGTAACACTGGCAACGTATAATTGTCCGTCGCCGCCATAGGAAGCAAAGGCCAACCGACCCAGCGAGGACCACGAAGCGCCCTCCGAGACGCTGAAGTACAACGCCACCGCGCTATCGCCTCCACACCCACCCAGGAATAGTGAAGCCACAAGCACGCTTAACAGCAACGAACCCAGCAAGAGATTGGCCTTGGACATCGGTTGAGCTCCTTTCACAACTCCATCAAGCATTATCATTGACTACAGACAGTTCTAACTCTTATTCGTTGCGCCCGCTCTCTCCACCTCCTGCGCAATTTACCCAGGGGCACTACGGGGCGAGATTAATGCGGACATCAAGCACGAGGTCCTTGGTGTGTTGCTCGATGGTCTGGGTAGTGCGCTTCCCGGCGGCATCCTTTGGCCCGGGCAAGGAGATATTGGCATGAGAATTGACTGTCACAGTAAAGTCACTGTTGACCATCTGGCCGGCTTGGTAGTCAAAATAGAGCGTACCCGTGCCGGTCATAGAGAAGCTAATGTAATTGACTTTCAGTTTGGCCCGGGTCGGGGCAGGGGAGGCGGGTGGCTGGATCAACTCCAGGTCGCATGCCATGGTGATCTTCGCGCACTGGCGATCGTTGATGGTCTCGAACCCTGCCAGCGTATAGGTCCCAGTGCTTGCGAAGCGTTGAGCGGTTGACTGGGTTAGGGTCGAGGCACGGACGGGGGAGATGTACTCCCACGTTTCCCCGACGCTGACCGGGTCTTCGGGAAACTGTACCAGCGAGAGGTTGGGCCACCGGGGCGGGTCAATATGCTGCAAGCCGGCGGTTCGCAGATGCGGGATATATCTCTCCAGGCCGTGGAACTCCAGGATTTGCCCGCGCGGCGAGACCCTGATGACCGGTGGCCAGACCGATTCGAGGCCGCCGCCAGAATCTTGTTGCCCCACACCGGTCCACTGCTTGCCCAGAGGTCGCTCTGTGCCGTTGACGGTGATGGTCCCGGCGGCGAAGTCAATTCTGGTCTCAACCAGTTTCCCGCGTACGTCAGTACTCGCCTGGATGGGTTCCCACTGGAGCTGGATCGTGGCGTTGCCCTGTTCGTCAACTTCGTTGACCGCCTGGGTATAGGCGGTGTCGAAGCCCATAATGAAGGGCAGGGCAAGTTCCGTGTTCGGCTGCTTGGCAGCGAGTCCGTGGACTATAAGCTCGCCATCGCCGCGCCCCGAGAGGAGGTAGCGGCTGGTGTGTTGGGCAGCCCAGTTATGCCTGAGAAGCAGCATCTGGGGCTGCTCAGTGGCGCAGCCGAGAGCTGTCGTGAGGGTCAATACGAGTACGAAGGCGCTGCGCACGGGTGCGGTCACAATAGCCGGCCTCCTCGACCGAATTATACGCCGGGCAGCGCACCGGCGTCAAGCGTTGCCGGAGCCGCAGGCACACCGACGGGATCCCTGGCGATTGCCGAGAGGTGAAAGCCGCCGCGGCATCGAATGGGAGGAAACAGAGATCTGAATCCGCAGCAACGGTGGAGCACTGACATGTACGTCGGAATCCGAGACGTTTGCCTCGTTCAGGCGGCATACGACAATATCGCGGGGGCGATGGCGGAGTTGGAACTGGACAGCATTGAGCTGGCGGTCGAGCGTAATATGATCGTTCCCGCGCCGCTGGGCGCAGCCGGCAGGACAACGCAATCAATTAGCGACGAACTTGAGGCGATTGCAGCCGGCGAGGCCTTTGCCAAACACGGCCTACACATTTCCGGCCTGTTACTGGCCAATAACTTCAACGCGGAGAAGCGCGCTGCGGAGATTGACTGGGCCGTCCGGACGTTGGAGGCGGCGGAGTTCATCGGCGCTGATGCGGTGCGCATTGATGCGGCGATGACCGGCCAGCAGACGCTGTCGGGCGCGCAGCGCGTGGATATCTTTGCCACTGCGGTCGAAGAGATCCTGGACAGAACCGCCGGCGGCACCGTGCCCCTGGCCGTGGAGAATCACGGCGCTCAGGGCAATGACCCCCAATGGCTGAGCGCGCTGCTGGAACGCGTCTCGTCCCCCCGGTTTGGGGTTACGCTCGACGCTGCCAATTTCTACTGGGCCGGGCATCCGCTCAGCCGCGTCTATGAGCTGGTGGAGGCTGTCGCCCCCCGCGTGCGCCACGTCCACTGCAAGAACATCAGCTATCCGGTACAGCACCGCGAACAGCGCCGGGCCCTGGGCTGGGAGTACGGCAAATACGTTGTGCCGATCCACCACGGCGATATTGACTACGAAAAGATCGTGCGGATCCTGGCGGAGGCGGATTGCCCCGGTGGGCTGCACATTGAGGACGAATCGCTGGCGAAGTTCAGCCCCCCCGAGCGCAAGCGAATGCTGCGCGAGCAGGCCGACTACCTGGCCGGCCTCCTCGAGCAGGTGGGCCATCGGCGCTATTGGTCGGGGTAGGGAGCCTGCTATCGGAACGCGGGATGGGCAAAACGAGCGCAAAGCGGTATGTTGTGTAATAGCTCAAGAATGGTTAAAGCTGCGTTCTGGCGGGGTATATTCACAGCGAAGGCCGTGCGACTCAATTTACCGGCGCAACGAACCAATAATATATGCGGTAAAAGACCAATGGCTACTTTCTGGCGAGGCGGCATCAGAACAGGATTGTTGCTCTTGCTCTGTGCGGGCCTGGGGGCTTGCGGTTATGCGCAAGAGTCGGGGCCCACGGGCGAAAATCACCGGGCGCCGCTCATACTGACTGTCGGCACTGCGCAGGTGGAGCTGATGGCTCCCGCGGGGTGGCGTGCGCAGCAACCCCACACTCAGCAGGACGACAGCGTGAGCGTGGCCCTTCTCGGCCCGGAGCCGGGGATGAGGCTCATCGTGAAGGTGAAGCCGATGGCCGCGGAGGTAAGCCTCGACGCGCTGCGCACGGCGCTGAAGGCGACATTACAAGCCTGGCCCGGCTTTGAGCTGACCGAATCGCGCCTGCGGTCGGTCTCCCAGATACCGGCAATTACCTTCACCGGCAGCCTCCACGAAGACGAACACCAGCTCGCCGCGCGCGTCTATGTCTTCCCGGCGTCCGGATACCTGTGGGAAATGACCCTGACCGCACCTCAGGCTGGCGACGACAGCGTGATCAGCGTATTAGATAAGATGATCGCCGACCTGCGGGTGCGACCGGCCCCGGAAGGTCAGTGGGCTAAGCTCAGTTGCTCTGGCGAGGTGCTGCTGGCACACCTGGCGACGGACGGGGATCGGGCGGAGGCCGGTAGCGCCGGGGCCACCGTCCGTGACCTGGATTCGTGTGTGAAGAAGGTGGCGATCGGTACCCACCTCGATGAGAATAACCGGCTTGCCGACGAGGGCCAGCAGTTTCCGGCGACCACACCCCGACTAATAATTTACCTCGAGACGGACAATGCGCCGACCAGTACGGAGATCACGGTACAGCTCGCCTGCGGCGAGAAAACGATCCTGCAGCGACGGATCCGGCTGTCGGGCAGCCGCAAGTTTGCCGTGGCAGTCACTCCGCGCGGTGACGAGCAGTTTCCTCCGGGCAGTTATGTCTGCCGCGTGCAGATCAACGGCGAGCTCGCCTGGGAGATCCCAATTCAGATCGGCAAATAGCTGCGCTTGCTGTCCCCGTCCGACCACATCTTCTTGCGTGAGAACCAGTCATTGTGTAGTATATGGCCGTGTCTTGTCTTCTACCCGGTGAGATTCCGCGCGAGGGATGCCCATCATGGACGAGTTGTCAGCAATCCTGGAGCAGTGGTACGAAAACAGCCGACTGGTTTATGCCCTGGTCACGGTGGGCGCCATGGCGGGTATCGGCCTACTCTCCGCTCTATTAGGCGCCTGGGTTACCCGCAAGCTGGGAATTGATATTTCTCGCCTGGAGCACAAGTAAAGGTGATCGTTGTCGGTGTATTTCCCTATTGCTGAGGTTAACATAGCCGTATGGTACCTGGTAGTCCTCGGGTTCGCCGTGGGCGTCTGCGGCGGGTTCTGGGGTATGGGCGGCGGCTGGATTACCACGCCGGCTCTGTTTGCCATGGGCGTGCCGATGAATATTATAGTGGGCACCAGCCTGGCGCGGATGGTGGGCCAGTCGGTGGTGTCCACCTTCTGGCACAGCAAGTTCGGCAATGTATCGTTTCGGGTGGCGGCGATGATGATCCCGGGCACGATAGTTGGGGTGGAGATCGGCGCGCGCATAATGGAGGGTCTGAAGACCTCCGGCCAGGCGCACGTTGACCAAGTGATCAGCCTCCTCTACATCATTTTGCTGGGCGCGTTGGCCATCTACACGTTGTTTGAATCGCTGCATTCTCAGCGCGTGCTCAGCCGCGAGCGACAACGGCAGGCGCAGGATAGCGACGAGGCAGTCGGCCAGAGTCATAGAATCCACGACCGGATCAGCTTCGATCTCGCCCGACGGCTCGAGCACCTCCGAATCCCGCCGATGGTTTCCTGCCCGCTGCTGCGCATCGAACGCATATCGTTTTGGGTCGTCTTCGTCGCGGCTATGCTCACCGGCATTCTAGCCGGGCTGCTGGGGGTCGGGGGGGGATTCGTGCGGGTGCCGATGCTTGTCTACTTGGTCGGCTGCCCGACCCACGTCGCGGTGGGCACGGATCTGTTCGCGATCATCATCTCAGGGAGCTACGGCTCGTTCACGCATGCCCTGAAGGGGAATGTGGACCTGATGATGGCGCTGCTTATGCTGATCGGAGCGCTGTTTGGCGCCCAGCTCGGCAGCTTTGCCACTCGCTATGTGCAGGGCACGCAACTCCGGGCTCTTTTCGGCGCTGCTTTGCTCGCTGCAACAGTCTCCATCGCCGTCAAGAGCTTCCTGGGCATGCCACAGCTGGCTATTATCCTGATCAACGGTATGGCCGCGGTTATGGTGGCGATTATTATTGGCCTGCTGATTCGCGGCGTGCTCCGGGGTTCGCGTTCATAGTGCAGTGTCGGTAGGACAGGCGTCTCGCCTGTCAGCCTTTGTAGGGGCGAATGTGCCGGGCCGCAGGCACGGCAATATCCGCCCGCAGTGGCGCGGTGGTGGCAACGGGTCAGGAGCGACGGGCGGAAGTTCTGACGAACTTTCGCCCCTGCAAAAGGGTGGGAAGTAAAGAGTTCCGGCTAGTTGTCACTGGTACAGAACGCCACGCTCGACAGAGCCAAGCCCCCCAGACTCAGCACCGACAGCAGCAGGCAAGTCTGGACCAGCCCCGCCGCCGGTATGACCAGCGTGCTTACCAGCAAAGCGCCCAGCGCGGCGCCGGCCAGATCACTGGCATAGAGCACAGCGCCTGTGCGTGCTTCGTCGCCTTCTTCTGAGCAGACCTCGACCGCCGGCGGATAGCCCAGCCCGCCCAGCAGCCCGAAGACTGCTGCGCACGTGCCCAGTACCAAAGCCGCCAGAGCGCGGTGGGCCGCCAGCCACGTGAGTATCACCGGCATCAGCGCGGTAGCGGCCAGTAAGCCAACCAGGGTCGCGGCGAGCAGCACGGCTGAGCTGCGTCGGCTGCCCGGGGCATAGCGGCCCAGGTGGCCTCCAGCGGCCAGGCCAACCATAAACAGCGTCATCAGGATGCCAATCTGGTAGAAGAGCGATCCGGCGATTACCTGGAAGCTAAATATGACCACCAGTTGCATGCTCATCTCCAGGACGCCGGTGATGGCGAGGGTCAGGGCAATGGCCCGGCGCCGGCTGCGCCGCGAGCGGCGGCGCCAGGCCAGCAAAGCGATGAGTACGCAGACTCCGGCCACCCCTCCGACAGCGCCAGCGATATGCCCCGGGCGGGGGGCAATCTCTCCGGCCGTCGGGGCGAACTGGCGCAGCCACAATTGCAGGAAATAGTGATACGTGATGGGGCGGAAGTCGTCATTGACCGGCGCGCTTACCCGGCTCAGGGAGTCGGCCAGTAGCTCGCGCGCGAACGGCACCATCACGGTGTGCAGGAAGTACCGTGTGATATATGTGGTCTCGATGTCCCGCTGAGCCAGGCGCTCGGCCAGCGTCGCCTCGTCCGTGGTTAGTACCTGCGGCCCGGTAGCAGCCAGGTAATAGATGCGCCCGTCGGGCAGGGGAAGCACCTGGGCGAAGCTCTGCTGCAGCGCGCCCAGGACGCTGGCGTGCAGCATCCGCCGGGGGCCGCTCAGGTGAGTCTGGGGATAGGAGCGGCCGGCGCAGAATATCCCTGGCGAGTTCAGGTGTGCCGCTGCTTCGGCGAAGGCCTGGCGTGTGTAGAAGCGGTTAAGCACCGCCGTCACCGGGTCGCCGACGTTGCTGATGATTACATCGTAGCGGGTCCGTGTCCCGTGTAGGTAGGCCAGGGCATCGGTGTAGATGACAGTGACCCGCGGGTCGCGCAGCGGCTGCTCGAGGCGCGGGGGCAGATGCGGCCGGATAATCTGCACCGCCTGGCGGTCCAGCTCGACATAGTCAACCCGTCGCGGATTGTGCTTGAGCACTTCGCCGATCCCCCCCGCCCGGCCCCCGCCCATTTTCAGCCCGGCGCGGGGATCGGGTTGCGGGAGCATGCCCCGGTGCGCGAGTTCCTCACTCGCCAGGTGGTCCTGAGAGGTGAACATCAGCAGCCCGTCGTGGAAGACGCTGAGCTGGTCGTGCAGGCGGGTGACCGCCACGTTGCCGTAGCGCGTGTGCTGGGAGGTGACCAGCTCGTACCCCGGCCAGTGCCGCGCGCTGGTAAGCCTCTCCAAATGGACCGCCGCAGAGCCGCCCGCCATTACGATCAGCGCCACCGCGAGCAAGCCAGCGGTCACTTGCGCTGCGCGTCTGTGCCCGGTCAGGCCGAGCTGGCGGGAAACGACGAGTGCGGCCAGCGCGTTCAGCGCCGCCAGGAACAGGGCAATTCGCATCGTCTGCAGGTTGTCGGCCAGCCAGAAATGGAAGAGCATCCCGCCAATGATCGAGCCAACGGCCTCAAGGACATAGATGACAGCAATGCTGGCTGTGCGCTGCGACGACTTGCCGGCAGTGATGAGCGCGCAGCACCACGCGAACTGGGCGCCCAGCACCAGGCAGCCCGGTGCGAGCACGACCCCGGCCAGCAGGATCATCGTGAGAGGGTCAATCAGCTCACCGGGGAAGACACTGCGCCCGCCCACGCCGCGCGCCCAGTGGATTTGCAGCGGGACAATTACCGCCAGCGCCAGTTCGCTGCCCAGCAGAAGCGCCCAGGTAGCCGGCAGCCTGCTCAGCAGCCTTCCGGCCAGCGCGGTGCCCAGTGCAACGAGCAGCAGCCAGTCCATCAGGATCAGGCCGATGCACAGTTCATTGCCAAAGAAGGAGACGAGCAGCTCGCGGGTGAGCAGAACCTGGAGAAGCAGCGCGGTGAGGCCGGCTGCGAGGATAGCCAGCTCCACCGTTCGGCGGGGGCTGAGCGACGTTTCAGGAGAATATGCCGGCGATTTGTCGTCCACAGAACTTGCAGGCACCGTTGGGTTTAACGTTGTTGGCCGATATCTCAAAGCCGTTGCGCTTGATAACCACCTGCCCACAGCCCGGACAGTAGGTGGAGGCAATGTCCCAGCCTGGAACGTTGCCGACATACACGTAGTTTAGGCCCGCCGCGAGCGCGATCTTGCGGCATTGACGGAGGGTGGCCTCGGGAGTGGGGGGGAGGTTCTTCAGGCGGAACGCCGGCATAAACCGGGAGAAGTGCAGGGGTACATCCGGGCCGCCCGCGCGCTTGACCCAGTTGGCCACCGCCTGAATAGTCTGAGCATCGTCGTTAAGCGTGGGGATGACCAGGTAGACGATCTCCAGCCACTTGCCCAGCGCGATGACGCGCTTGATGGTCTCCAGGACTGGCGCCAGGCGGCCGGTACAGTAGCTGGTGTAGAAGGCCTCCGAGAAGCCCTTCAGGTCAATCTTGACCGCGTCCAGGTACGGGAGCAGCTCCAGCATCGGCTCGCGGTTGATATAGCCGTTGCTGACGATCACCGACTTGACGCCCTGCTGGCGCGCCAGCTTCGCGGTGTCCAGCATATACTCGTAGAAGCTGACCGGCTCGTTG
>CAYNMY010000020.1:0-12512 GCA_964398275.1 uncultured Armatimonadia bacterium
GGCATTTTGCACTCACCATGTGGCTGGGACATTTATGTATCGAATTTGCCCCCTCACCCTCCCCTCTCCCGCCGGGAGAGGGGTCAGGGGTGAGGCCGCCGCTATCGGACACCTAATCCCTCGACGCTTCCTTTAGCAGACGGCTAGCGATGACCAGCCGCTGGATCTGTGAGGTGCCCTCGACGATGTCGAACAGCTTGGCCTCGCGGTAATACCGTTCTACCGCATAATCTCTGGTGTAGCCGTAACCGCCGTGGATCTGGACCGCTTTGTTGCAGACGTCCACGCACATCTCGGAGGCGAAGACCTTGGCCATCGCCGCTTCTTTCTCGTAGTCCAATTCCTGGTCCTTGCGCCAGGCGGCGCTGTAGGTCAGCCAGCGGGCCGCCTCGATGCTCGTGGCCATATCAGCGAGCATGAACTGGATGGCCTGGAACTCGCTGATTGGCTGGCCGAACTGTTCACGGGTGGGTGCATAGGCGATGGCAGCATCGTAAGCCGCCTGGGCCAGGCCCACCGCGCCGATGGCCATGCCGATCCGGCCCACCGACAGCGTCTCCATCGCCACCCGAAAGCCCCGGCGCTCGCGGCCCAGGAGGTTCTCTGTGGGCACCCGCGCATCCTGGAAGATCAGCTCCCGGTTCGAGAGGGCCGCGTACGCCATCTTCTCCTCGTCCTTGCCGAAGCTGAAGCCTTCGGTGCCCTTTTCCACGATGAAGGCGGTCAGGCCCCGCGTGCCCTTCTCGGGAGCTACGTTAGCAATAATGACGTAGATCTCGGCATCGCCGCCGTTGGTGATGAAGACTTTGCTGCCGTTAAGGATGTAGTCCTCGCCCTGAAGCTCGGCACGCGTCTGGACAGCGCCGGCGTCGGAGCCCGCATTAGGCTCGGTCAGGCCGAACGCACCGATCTTCTCGCCGGCTGCCAGGGGCTTAAGATACTTCTCCTTCTGCTCGTCGGTGCCGAAGACCATAATCGGGTACTGGGCCAGCATATGGGCGCCGTAGACCGCACCGGTCGTGGTACAGGCTGCGGACAGCAGCTCCCCAACGACTGCCCATTCAATAAGCCCCAGCCCCAGCCCTCCATATTCGGGCGGAACCGGGATGCCAAAGAGGTCTAACTCGGCCAGGAGCTTGATGTTATCCCAGGGGTACTCACCGCGCCGATCCAACTCGTGAGCCTGGGGCCTGAGCTCTTGCTCGCATATTTCCCTGACCGCGGCAAAGATTTCTGCTTGCTCTTCGGTGAAGGAGAAGTCCATTTACTTCCTCCCTGAAGCAGCTTATGGCGGACCTGTCGAACCAGCCTGCGGTGAGCCTGTCGAACCGCTAATCAGCACCAAAACGCGGCAGGGTCCAGCGCACCACGGCGGCCCCTAAGGTGAACCCGGCGCCGAAGCCGACGAACAGTACGATATCGCCCGCAGCCAACCCACCGCGCCGATAGACATCGTCCAGGCACATCGGCACCGACGCCGCGGAGCTGTTACCGTACTTGCCCACGGTGCTAATCACTCTGTCGCGCTCTATGCCAAGCCGGTCCGCCGAGGCATCCAGGATACGCTGGTTAGCCTGGTGCATAACCACGACGGATATG
Organism: uncultured Armatimonadia bacterium; assembly: GCA_964398275.1. GTDB lineage: Bacteria > Armatimonadota > Zipacnadia > Zipacnadales > Zipacnadaceae > JALGTD01. The sequence continues at coordinate 1,600 of CAYNMY010000020.1, forward strand.
TCGCTGGTCTTAAGCTGCGCCTTGGCCAACGCGTCACCGGCAATTCGGGGTATGCCGCGGACGGCCAACTTGAAGATGTCATGCCCTTCCATTTTCAGGCAGTCTTGATGCTGGGCAATAACCTCCGGGGTCACCCGCACGCGGGAGCCGCCGCCCGGCATTATCAGCAGGTCGCCGTGCTCGCCGTGCGAGCTGAGGGCAAACGAAAGCAGCCCCTCGTCTCGTTCGCAGGGGCCAAGCACGGTCGCACCAGCGCCATCGCCAAACAACACGCAAGTGGCGCGATCCGCCCAGTCGGCGGTCCGCGTTAGCACCTCCGAAGCAATCACCAGAACGTGGTCGTAGCCGCCGGTGCGTACGAAGTTCGCGCCGGTGACCATGGCATAGATGAAGCCCGTACAGCCGCTGGTCAGGTCCATAGCGCCGGCATTGGTCGCCCTGATCGCACTTTGGACCAGGCACGCAGTGGCCGGGAAGAAATAGTCCGGGGTAACCGTCGTGAGGATAACCAGTCCAATCTGCTCGGGCTGGATGCCGGCATCGGCCAGGGCTCGTTGGGCGGCGGGGATGGCCAGGTCGGAGGAGGCCTGATCCTGTGCCGCCAAGCGACGCTCGCGGATGCCGGTGTGGCTGACAATCCACTCGTCAGTGGTGTCAACCATGCGCTCCCAGTCGGCGTTGGTCAGAATCTGCTCGGGAAGGTAGGAACCTACGCCGCAGATTGTTGCGCCACGCAAAGACATACAACGGTTCTTTCTTGTTGGAGATAGGAAACCACTGGGTAAATTGGCTGACCAGAGGAATGTTTAGCTCGGGCTCTCCACCAGCGAACTGCACGTCGCCTGGAGATGGGGAACAACCCCGCCTTCGACGGCGTGGCAGGCCACCGCAATGGCGTTGGCAATGGCCTTGGCATCTGAGCGTCCGTGACTGACCACGCTGATGCCCTGGACTCCCAGCAGCAATGCGCCTCCATAGGTTGCATAATCGTAGCGCTCGTGCAACTGGGATAGCCCATCGCGGAGCAAGAATGCGCCGACTCTGGCACCCCAACTGCTGCGCGAGCAGCGGCGCAACTCCTCCATAACAAACTGCGCCACCGCTTCGGTCATCTTCAGGGCCACGTTGCCGACAAAGCCGTCGGCGACGACGACCTGGGTATCGCCGTTGAAGATATCTGGCGCTTCGATATTGCCGATGAAGTTAATCGGCATCTCCGCGAGCAGATCGTAGGCTGCCCGGGTCAGGTTGTTACCCTTGGACGGCTCTGCGCCGATGTTGAGCAGGCCGACCCTGGGATTGTCAATCTTGAGTGCGTGCTGGACATAGACGCTGCCCATCAGACCAAACTGGGCCAGGTCAATCGGCTGACAGTCCACATTGGCTCCGGCATCCAGCATTACTCCGGAACCCTTCAGCGTAAGAATCGGGGCAGCGATGCCCGGACGGCGAAAGCCCTCGATCACACCCAGGCGACTATGCGAAAGGGCCACCAGCGCCCCGGAATTACCTGCCGAGACCACGGCCTGGGCCTGGCCGTTGGCGACCATGTCCACTGCTACAAACATTGACGAATCCCGACGGCGGAGCACGCCCCGCGTCGAGCCGGTTTCCATCGGTATCACATCGTTGGCTGGAACGATGCGCAGGTTGTCGGGACGTTGCCGGGCAGGCGGCAGGTGGGGCTCGATTTCCTCCGGTCGCCCCACCAGTACTATTTCGACCGGTAGTAGGCCTGCGCTACGCAGTACACCTTCCACCACGCTCTGGGGGGCATAATCGCCTCCCATGGCATCAACCACAATGACCATAAGCTACTCCCCGACGCCCGCCACGCCGCACGCTCAGCGGCGGCGGCTGGTCTCTTCCTCGACGGTATGATCAACCTTCTCGCCCTGGTAGTACCCACACTTGTGGCAGGCGTTATGGCCCCGGATCATCGCGCCGCAATTGGAACACTCCACCAGATTGGCCACACTCACCCCCTGGTGGGTACGGCGCTTGTTACGTCGGCTCTTGGATACTTTTCTCTTAGGTACAGCCATCGCTCTTCCACGCTCCCGATAGTAGCTAAACTGCGTGGGCGCACGTCCCCACGCAGCAGATGTCTCCGCATATCTCAGCCCAACTCCGTCACTATCGCAACTTCAACAGGTCCTCGCCACCTGCAACATTGCCTCCAGTATACTGAAACAGGGGGTGGTTGTCAAGAATCGCGGTGCCTATTCGCCGGCCCACTCCACCACCTCGTCGCCGACCTGCCAGGGCCCGCGTGCGACTATTGGCTCGCCGTTGACCTGCCGGTAGACCACCTGCTCGGCCAGCATATCCTCCTGGATCTCCATCACCAGATCCTTGGTCTGGTAAGTCACCGTGTGCATCAGCATGTGCCTGTAATGCAGGTCCGCCTTCGTCTTCGGATCATGCTCGGTCAGGACTGCCTCGAATGGGTCAATCGATTTGGGCAGCAGTTCTTTGGCTCGTTCAATCCTCTGCCGCGGCCGGGCCCGAGCGAAGTAAGCCGCAAACGCCGCCAATGAGTCGAAATCGCTGGCCGGCACCACCTCGACAACCACGCCGGCACGCACGTTGTGTATTGGCTTGCGCAGTCCGTACGTGCGCTTGCGCCCATAGATTCTCAGTTGCAGCTCAGCGCTGTCGCCCTCGCTACTCCACGCCAGCACCCCGGGCCTCGGGCCCGACACCAGTTGCTCGCCTTCGACCGGCCCGGCCCGCAGCAGGCGAACCCCAACGTAACAGCCCGATCTTTCCACCGCTACGATGCCCATCTCCGGTACTGCCGCCGGCAGGCCCGGCCACTCACTGCGCCCCAGGAAAACCTGGCCAATCTGCGCGCGCGTCCCCAAAACCCCTTCCAGCATCGCAGTTCGCCGATTTCCCTGGCCGATAAGGTCGAAGTCAACCGTGACCAGGCCAACATTCTCGACCTGTATGCTGCTGACATGACTGGCCTGAGGACTGGTAAAAAAGTACACAGTCGGGCGACTGCTGGCCTGCGCGAAAGTCACCAGGAGTGGTATGGTGGTGGCACTGGGCTGGCCGCTCATAGTCCCCAGGCTCAACAGCGGGTGCATGTACGTATCGGTCCGCGTCACGTATCCCTGTCCGCGGGCCGCCGTGGATACCTGATAGGGCATGGTCCTCGCGGCTCCGGTCCGCAAACTCTCGGCAGGCTCATACCCCGAGGCAGTGAAAAACATGGCAAAGGGAGTGACTGAAGCCGGCGGGGGCCCGCCCAGGTCGGCATAGACCAAATAGCGGCTATACTGACCGCCGCGCAGATAATCCGCGCGCTCGGCAAATAGTGCTGCGCCAGCCAGCGCCCCCGAATCAGGTTGCACCCGGTAGGCCAGATCGCGGTACATCAGCCCCAGCACGCTCTCCAGCGCCAGGTCACGCGCCTCCGCTTCAGTCGCCTGCCAGATCCACTTCAGCGCCGCCAGCCGGTAGCTGTCCGAACGGGGGCTGTGGCCTCCGCCCAGACCCTTCGCCATGTAGTCGGTGAACCACCTGACTACTCGCTGCGAGGCGGCTGCAAGCGCCTCTTCATCGCCGACCGCTCGCCCCAGCATGCTCAGCGCCGCCGCCCGCAGCAGGCCGGTCACTTCATCCTGCGAGGGAGCGGCATTGCGTTTGACCGCATCAAGCGCAAGATGCAGGCTGGTGGCCAGATTTTCCTGAAGCTGGGGAGGAAGACCATCACCGTATCGCAGGTGAATCTGGGCGAGTACTGGGGCGGCGAAGTAGGTGGCCTCCAGGCTTGGCGTACTGTCTTCCCCGGCGCGCCAGGGGAACTGTCCACGGGTCCGCGAGCTGTGGCCTGTATCCTGAGCGCTCAGTATTGCCTCGAGCACGCGCTCGCCGTTCTCGATACTTGCGTTCTGCTCCAATGTGGCCAGAACATAACCGGGGCGTTCGGTGCAAACGCTGGGTTGGCCCGCCCAATCCGCAATCAGACCGGTAGACTCCTCCGCACCCAGACTCTCGTCTCCGTACATCACCGCCCGGCTGACCAGCCACTCGTACCGCACGGCACGCTCGTTCGCCCCGACAGCCACTGCCGCCGCCAGCAGGCAGATTATGAGCGCCACCGCCACCATTGAACTCTCAGAGCCCCGACGCATCGCGTATCACTTCGCTCTCCTGGGCAGCTTCCAGCACCGCACACCCCTTTTGACAAACCAACAGCCGCCGAGTTCGTCCCGACGGCTGCATGGGTCGGCTTGACGACATCGCTCCGGATGACCAGGCCTGCTGCTGCGCGCTGTCTGCAAGACGCACCGCGGCCTACCGCTTGGAGAACTGCTTGCCCCGACGAGCCTTGCGGAAACCGGCGTGCTTGCGCTCTTTGACCCGAGGGTCACGAGTCAGCAGGCCTCCTTCACGCAGGACTCCACGGAACTCCTCATTCCCCGCGACCAGGGCTTTAGCAATGCCGTGGCGCAGCGCGCCAGCCTGGCCCACTTTGCCGCCGCCGAGCACTACCGCCTTAACATCGTACTGGTCCAGCGTTTCCGTCGCCCGCAGGGGCTGCATGACTAGCTCCGTCAACGTATGCCGGTGCAGGTATGCCGCCACCGGCAGGTTGTTGACGGTGATCTCGCCGCTGCCGGGAACCAGCCAGACCTTCGCTACTGCACCCTTACGCTTGCCCGTTCCGTAGTATCCTTGCTCTCCAGCCAACTTTGCCTGCCTCCTTCGTCATCGGGACCTACGCCCCGCCGTTCGCGGAACCGGTCAAATCTCCAGCGCCTGGGGCTGCTGAGCCTCGTGCGGATGCTCGCTGCCCGCGTATACCTTCAGCTTGCTGCCCATCTTGCGCCCCAGGCTGTTGTGCGGCAGCATCCCCAGCACGGCGCGCCGCACGAGTTCTTCGGGCGCCCGCGCCATCAATTTCCCCGCCGCTTCTTCCTTCAAGCCTCCGGGATATCCGGAGTGCCGGTAATAGCGCTTGTCGCGCAGTTTATTGCCGGTGAGCACGACCCCAGCCGCGTCGGTGATAATGACAAAGTCACCGGTATCAACGTGGCGCGTATACTCCGGCTTATGCTTGCCCTGCAGAATTATGGCCACGCGTGACGCCAGCCGGCCCAGGGATCGCCCGGCAGCGCTGGTTATCCACCAGTTACGCTGCACTTCCTCTACAGTGAATGACTTGGTCTTGAGATTTCCCATTACTTACAACCCTTCCCGCGAATCGCCGCTGCCCCTTCCCCACCTCTATTGCTCACTCGACACCACCAACAAAGCTATTCGTACGCCACCCGCACCAGGCAGAGTCCGCAAGCCGGTGCCGTTGGCCCCGCCTGGCTACGGTCCTGACCGGCCAGAATCTGCCGGACAGCCTCGGGGGCTATTCGGCCCCGACCCACCTCCACCAGCGTGCCCACCATGTTACGCACCATCTTGTACAAAAACCCGTTTGCCTCAATGCGCATCTCGATGAGGTCGTCCTCACGGTCCACATCGAAACGATACAGCTCCCGAACCATATCCGTGGCCGATCCGCCAGCGGCACAAAACGCGCCGAAATGATGATTGCCCTTCAGATAGCCGGCGGCCAGCCGCATCCGCTCGACCTCAAGCGGCTCAGTGACGTGCCACGCATACCGCTCCAGGAACGGCGAACCGCCTGGCCGGTTGAGAATGCGGTACGAGTACAGCTTGCGCAGCGCATCGTGCCGGGGGTCGAATTCCCCGGTCACTTCACCCGCCTCGACCACATTCAGCGCCACCGGCAGCCGTTCATTGAGCGCTACCACCAGCTTCTCGGCCGGGATGGGATTACTGGTTTCAAAGGTCGCTACCTGGCCCAGGGCATGGACGCCGGCGTCGGTTCGACTGGCCGCCCGGATCTTCACTGTATGCTGCACGACTCCGGCCAGCGCCCGCTCCAGCTCCTGCTGCACCGTCATCGCATCTGGCTGTATCTGAAATCCGGCGTAGTCGGTGCCATCATATTGGACCACCAACATCAGTTTGCGCATAGCTGGCACCCGAGTGCGATTTCCCGCCGGCAAACTACCTGTCTATTCCACCAGCTCCAGGATGGCCATCTGCGCCTCATCTCCCCGGCGCACGCCGGCGCGGATTACCCGCGTGTAGCCGCCGGGCCGCTGATCATAGCGAGGCACTATCTGCGTGAACAGATGATCCACCAGATCAGGGTCGGGAATATCCCGCAGCACCCGGCGTCGGGCGGCCAGGTCGCCGCGCTTGGCCGTCGTGATAAGCTTCTCCGCCATCCGAGCGGCCTCTTTGGCCTTCGGCCAGTTCGTTTTGATGCGATTGTGGCGAAACAGCGCTGCGACCAGCCCCCGTAAGAGTGCCTTGCGCTGATTGGCCGGCCTGCCAAGTTGTCTCCCTGCCTTGCGATGTCGCATTCTCGTCTCTATCCTCTATATGAGTAACTCGCGCAGCGCCCCGGCCGCCCGGACTTACTCTTCTTTGCTGCCTTCTTCGTCCTCAACCTGCACGAGGGTCAGCTCGAACTTGGCCAGCTTTTCGATGACCTCACCCAGCGAGCGCTCGCCGAAGTTGCGAATTGCCAGCAGGTCCTCCTCGGTACGCTTGATCAGATCACCCAGCGTATTGATATTCGACTTCTTCAAACAGTTCAGCGAGCGGACGGTCAGGTCCATTTCCTCCACGGCCAGGCTGAGCGTCTTGTCGTATAGCTCGCTCTCGGCCTCTTCCATCTTAGCTTCGGCTGCTTCCTCAGGGACTGCCGCAAAGACCGCCAGGTACTCCTGGAGAACAGCCGCGGCGCGGCGCAGCGCCTCATCGGGCATAACTGCGCCATCGCCCCACAGTTCCAGGGTCAGCCGGTCGAGGTCGGTGCGCCGCTCCCGACGCGTAGGCGCGCCATAATACGTCGCCCGCGCTACCGGCGAGAAGACCGCATCCACCGGAATCACATCTATCGGGGTAGCCTGGCGGTCACGTTCTTCAACGGGCAGATACCCCTTGCCCTCCCGTACCCACATATCCACGACCAGCTCAGCGCTCTTACCAGTTATCGCCGCAATATGCAGTTCGGGATTCACCACCTCCAACTCGGGCGGACACTGCACATCAGCGGCGGTAACTTCCCCAGGGCCCTGGACATTGATCTTGAGCACGTACTCGGGCTCCTCATCCTCCTCGGTGACGGGCGCGACACCGTCAAGCCACCTGATGGTAAGCTCCTTGAGATTGAGAATCAGTTCCGTGCTGTCTTCGACGACACCCGATATCGTGCTGAATTCGTGGCGCACGCCCTCAATCCGGACATCGGTCACCGTCACCCCGTTCAGGTGCGCCAACAGTACCCGCCGGAAGGCATTGCCCAGAGTATGGCCAAAGCCGCGCTCCAGCGGTTCAATCGAAAACTTGCCATACTTCTCGCTTAGTTCGAGAATGACTATCTCAGGCGTCAGCCCTTCGGGCATATTCCCTACTCCTCATCACAGAGTCAGTTACGACCCAGACCACACAGTGTACACATTGCTGCCACAACCATCCCCCCGCCGGTTACCGGCAACCCCTTATCGAGAGTAGAACTCCATTACTTGCTGCTCGTCCACCTCGCAATCAATCTCCTCCCGCCGGGGCAAGCCAATAATCTTGACCCGCCGAGCGTCCTTATCCACCTCTAACCACGACAAGCTGCCCCCGGCGGCAGTGGCAGCCACAGCCTCCTGAATTCCCGGCAGGTCCTTGCTCTTCTCACGGGCCACCACCTCATCGCCCACCTCGACCAGAGCCGAGGGCACATTGACCGTTCTCCCATTCAGCGCAATGTGGCGGTGACTGACCAACTGCCGGGCCTGGGCGCGGCTGGTAGCCAGCCCCATGCGATAGACGGCATTATCCAAGCGCCGCTCCAGCAGTTGTAGCAAGTTGTCGCCGCTTATCCCCGCCATCCGTTCGGCCTCGCGCACGTAGCGACGGAATTGCCGCTCCTGCACCCCGTATACCTGGCGCATCTTCTGCTTTTCGCGCAGCTGCCGGCCATAATCACTACGCCGCCGCCGCCGGCCGCGAGCCCGGCCCCGGGGGCCGGGCGGATAATCGCGCCGCTCGAACGAACACTTCGAGCTGGCGCACCGCTGTCCCTTGAGAAACAACTTCTGACCGGCCCGCCGACACAGCTTGCACACCGGCCTGCTATTCTGCCCCATTACTACCGTTCACCTCCGAACGAAACTCTCCGGCAAATCTCTCAATCCCACTGTCAGTCCATACACTAACTGCTTGTAGCACTTCGCACCTGGTCATCGCGCCGGCCCGTCTAGACCCGCCGGCGCTTCTTGGGCCGGCAACCGTTATGAGGTATCGGCGTGACATCCGTGATCGCCCCGACATCAATACCCGCGGCCTGCAGCGCCCGGATCGCCGTCTCCCGGCCCGAGCCGGGGCCCTTCACGAACACGTCCACGCGCGTCATCCCATATTCCCGCGCCCGCCGGGCCACATCCTCCGCCGCCAACTGCGCCGCGAACGCGGTGCCCTTCTTGGTGCCAGTGAATCCGATAGTGCCGCCGCTGGCCCAGCACAACGCGTTGCCCTCCGGGTCAGTTATCGTAACGATGGTATTGTTGAAGGTGGACTTGATACATGCGCGTCCGTAGGACACTTGCGTCTTGACCTTACGGCGGCGCCGAGTGCTGGTCTGATCACGTCGCATTACCTTTACCTCCGTTGCTGCTCAGGCGAATCGCCAAAAATGCTGAATCCTACTAGGGCCCGGGCGCTCGCTTGCGGCCGGCCACTGTCTTCCTGCGGCCTTTGCGAGTCCGGGCATTAGTCTTAGTCCGCTGGCCGCGGACGGGCAGCCCCCGGCGATGACGGATGCCTCGATATGAGCCGATCTCCATCAGGCGCTGGATGTTGCCCTGCACATCGCGGCGCTTCTCACCCTCGACCGTATAGTCGCGATCAATGATCTCCCGCAACCGGGCGGCTTCCTGCTCAGAAATATCCCGCATCCGCCTGTCCGGCTCTATTTGTGCCTCAGCCACGATGCGCGCGGCACTAGTGTGCCCGATACCATGAATGTAGGTTAGGGCGATAAAAACCGGCTTGTCCCTGGGTAAGTCTACCCCGACTATTCTGGGCACAGCACTGGCCTCCTCAGACTAACCTTGACGCTGTTTGTGGCGAGGGTTCTCGCAGATAACGTATACCCGCCCCCGCCGGCGGACGATCTTACATTTGTCACAACGCTTTTTTACCGAAGCGCTTACTTTCACGGCCAATCTCCTCCGGCTGTTTAGCAACTGGTCCCGCCCGCCCCTGCCCCAAACCTCGGCGGCACGGGCTGCGGCGAGCTTGCTTTACTTGTGCAGCCAGGTAATCCGGGCGCGACTCAGGTCATACGGGGACAGCTCTACGGTAACTTTGTCGCCAGCCATAATCCGGATGTAATGAGTGCGCATCTTTCCCGACAGGTAGCCCAGCACCTTGTGACCGTTCTCCAGTTCGACATTAAACTGCGCGTTAGGCAGTTTCTCGATCACTCGGCCGATAACCCGAATCTTCTTGTCACGCCTGCTGGCTTGTTTAGCCATCAGATAGAAACCTGGACCCCTCGGCCAACGTCAGAATGAGCGGCTCTGATTGCGTTATGGCAATTGTGTGTTCAAAATGAGCCGAAGGCCGACCGTCGGCGGTCCGTACCGTCCAGCCGTCACTGTCTACCCGGACCTGGTGAGTACCCCCATTGACCATCGGCTCAATGGCCAGGATCATACCCGCAGCCAGCACCAGTTCGTAGTCGCGAAACTCGCCCGCGCTGAAAAAGTTCGGAACCTGCGGGGGCTCGTGCAACTGCTCCCCGATTCCGTGCCCCACCAACTCCCGCACCACGCTGTAACCTCGCGCTTCGGCGTATCTCTGTATAGCCTTGGATATCTCCTTCAGTTTATTACCGGCCCGCGCCTGGCCGATCCCGGCCATCAAGCTGCCCTGCGTGGCATCAAGCAGCTTTTGCTGCGCCTGATCGGCGCCACCTACCACTGCGCTGAAGCACGCGTCGCCGTGGTAGCTGTCATAATACACCCCCAGGTCAATCCCCACAAGCTGCCCGCGCTCCAGGGGCTTCTGATCCGGGATCCCGTGGACCACGACGTCGTCAATTTCCATACAGACTGTTGCCGGATAGTCGCGGTAACCCTTGAACGACGGCAGCGCCCCGCGATCGCGAATGTGCTGCTCGGCCAAACTGTCAAGCTCCGCTCCGGTGACCCCCGCCACCAGATGCTCACGCAGCAACTCCAGTGTCTCCCCGACAATCTGGCCCGCCGCCTTGAGCTTCTCCAACTCCTCCGCAGAGCGCCGCGCTACGCCCCTATCTCGACGCTTGCCGCCAGCCATGATCACTTGGGCTGTCCTGCCCGCGCCAACTCGGCGACCCGCTCGCTCACCTTCGCCTGGCCCTCCTCGCCATCAACAGTAACGAGCTGGCCGCGCTGCTGATAGCAATCAATCAGCGGCTGCGTGTCCTCTTTGTAGACCGCCAGCCGGTTCCGAACTGCCTCCGGCTGATCGTCGCGGCGCAGATACAGTTCGCCGCCACATTCCGGGCAGCTATCCCCAACATCCAATCCGTCGCGATCCACGTTGTATATCGCTGCACAGTTGCGGCACATTCGCCGCCCCGCCAGACGGTGGACGACTTCCTCGTCGCTGACTGCCAGATATATCACCAGCGGTGCGGCGCGGCCCAGATCCGCCACAAGGACGGTCAGCGCTTCGGCCTGGGCCACGGTGCGCGGGAAGCCGTCGAGCAGGTAATGCTCCTCAGCGCCCAGCTGCGTCATCCGCTCTTGCACCAGGTTAATTACCAACTCGTCGGGCACCAACTCCCCGGCATCCATATATCGCTTGGCCTGTTTGGCCAGCTCGGTCTC
>CAYNMY010000021.1:0-12021 GCA_964398275.1 uncultured Armatimonadia bacterium
CTGAAACAGTTTTGGCAGAGGTGCAGGGACCGGCACGGTACCTGGGCGGCGAGGTTAATGCTGTGGTCAAGGACCCCACGGAGGTCCGGATACAGTTCGCTCTGTGCTATCCGGACGTCTACGAGGTCGGGATGTCGCACCTGGGCTCCCAGATTCTTTACCACGTGATAAACTCCCGCCCCGAGTGCGCCTGCGAGCGCGTCTACTACCCCCAGCTCGATGCCGTCGAGCTTATGCGACAGCGGGGCCTGAGTCTGAGCGGCCTGGAGACGGGTCGGGCGCTGTGCGATTTCGACATCGTCGGCATCACCCTCCAGCACGAGCTGACCTACACCACCGTTCTGGCCCTGCTCGAACTGGGGGGAGTCACGATCCGCTCCGACCAGCGCCGGCCCGAGGAGCCGGTGGTGCTTGGCGGTGGGCCGTGCACGTGTAATCCCGAGCCGGTCGCTGCCTTTTTCGACGCATTCCTCATCGGCGAGGGCGAGGAGGCCGTAGGCGAAATCCTGGACGTCTGCGGCCAGTGGCAACAGGCACACCCCGAGCGCAGCGCCCGCACCTCGGCCAACCGCGACGAGCTCCTGCGCCAACTCGCGCGGATTCCCGGCATATATGTGCCCGCGCTGTATGATGCCGAAGAATCTGCCGAGGGCCTGCTCATTGTGAGGCCTGCTGCGCCGGAAGTCCCGGCAACGGTGGCCCGGCGCATCGTCCGCGACTTCGAGCACGCTGCGATCCCCGAGGCACCGGTCGTACCGTGGACGGAGATAGTGCACGACCGGGGGCAGATCGAGATTGCCCGGGGCTGTACGCGTGGCTGCCGGTTCTGCCAGGCGGGGATATTCTACCGGCCGATGCGGGAGCGCGGCGCAGAAACGCTTCGGCAAGCCGCCCAGCGGATCATCCACAACACTGGCTTCGATGAGATCGCGCTGGCCGCTTTGAACTGCCCCGATCACAGCCAGATTACCGAGATCATTGACGGTCTGCACGAGGACCTGGGGCACCTGCGTGTTTCGGTGGGGCTCCCGTCGCTGCGGACTGACAACTTCAGCATCGAACTGGCCCGCAAGGTCCAGACCGTGCGCAAGAGCGGCATAACGCTTGCCCCGGAGGCCGCTACCCAGCGGCTGCGCGACGTAATCAACAAGAACGTCACCGACCAGGATCTGCTCACCGCGACCGAGGCCGCCTTCGCGGCGGGGTGGGAGACAATCAAGCTCTACTTTATGATCGGGCTGCCCACAGAAACTGACGAAGATGTCCGGGCAATCGCCGATCTGGTGGACAAGGTCGCAGCAATCGGCCGGGAGAAGCTCGGGCGCCGCCGCCGGCACTTGCGAATCAATGTCAGTGTCGCCTCGCTGATTCCCAAGCCGCACACGCCCTTCCAGTGGCTGCGGATGCCGAGTGTGCCGGAACTGGAGCGGAAACAATCGCTCCTGCGGCAACGTCTAAAGGCTAGGGAAGTCAGGCTGTCCTGCCACGACGCCCGAGGCGCGCTGGTCGAAGCGCTGCTCAGCCGCGGTGACCGCAGCCTGGCGCAGGTCATCGAGCATGTCTACCGGGCCGGCGGCGTACTGGAGGCCTGGAGCGAGAACTTCTCGCTGGAGCGCTGGCAGCAGGCCTGCACTGCTGTGGGCAAGGATTTGGCCACCGAGGCCCGACGCGAGTGGGTGATCGGCTCTCCGTTACCGTGGGATCACATTGACCTGGGCATATCCACCCGGTTTCTCGAGCGCGAATTCACTCGCGCCCGGCAGGGCCAGACCACCGAAGATTGCCGGCGCGTCGGCTGCCACGAGTGCGGTCTGGACGAGACCATGCAGCCCTGCCCTATTAGGAATGCCTTCGTTGGGGTAGACTGTTGAGGAGATAGTTAGTGACTGGCCAAGCTGGGGTGGAAAACCAACGCATATACGGCCGGATTGAGTACCAGAAGACGCACCGTTTGCGCTTTCTGGGCCATTTGGACGTGGCGACGGTTTTCGACCGCGCGGTGCGGCGCGCGCAGTTGCCTGTGGCATACACTGAGGGCTTTCATCCCCGGGCGAAAATCACCTTTGCCAATCCGCTCCCGGTGGGCGTGGCGGGACTGGGCGAGCTTTGTGGCATTGATCTGGCGGAGCACCTGTCGCCCCACCAATTAGCCAAACGCTTGAGCCGGGAGCTGCCTGACGGGCTGGATCTGGTCAGCGCCCAGGTGCTCCCGCGCACCAGGCGTTCGCCGTTTGCCGACCTGTCGCGAGCCGACTACACAGTCACTCTCCGGCCGGGCGAAGTCAATGCCGATGAGCTGCAGCAGGTCGTGCAGCGCTTCGTGAGCGCCGAGAGAGTCGAAGTCCAACGGCAGACGAAGCGCCGCAACCGCACCATTGATATCCATCCCGGCACGCACGAACTGAGCGTGACTGAGGGTGCGGACCTGCAGATGAGCCTGAGTCTGCGCCGGGATGATCTGGTCAAGCCGGCGGAGGTACTGGCGGTACTGGCAGAAATGATGCAGCGCACGAGCCTCCCGGTCGCGCAAATGACCAGAAGCAAAGTGTGCTAAGTTTGGCAATATTACGAGATGGGCACCTACGCGTATGCAGTCGGCTGCGGCCAGTTTATGGCCACCGCCGGGGCACAGCGGAGTAGCTGCCCAGGATGGGAAATGAACCAGCTATGAAGAAACAGATTGTTGCCAATGTTGATCAAAGACAAACCCGAGTAGCCATACTGGAAGACGGCCGGCTGGCCGAGTTGATGTACGACCGGGACGAAGAAGAGCGGGTCGTGGGCAATATCTACCTGGGTCGGGTCTCGGACGTGGTGCCCGGGTTGGACGCCGCCTTCGTGGACTGTGGGATCGAAAAGAACGTCTTCCTGCACGTCTCGGATGCCCTGGAGTCCGAGGAGCATAACGGCAAGTTCGGCCGGCGGGGCCGGACTCCCCCCATCTCCCAACTGCTCAAGGCAGGGCAGGAGATAATGGTCCAGGTGACCAAGGGCCCGCTGGCCAGCAAAGGGGCCCGGGCGACCCGGCATATCTCTCTACCCGGTCGCTTCCTGGGCTTGATGGCCCCCCCCGACCACAAGGTGGGGGTGTCGAAGAAGCAGGGTGAGCGCCCGGCCCGCACCCGCCTGCGCAAACTGGCCACTCAGGTACGACCCGAGGGCTTCGGGATCATCGTCCGGACCCAGGCGGAAGGCGCCGACCGCAAGGACCTGGAGAAAGATGTCAAGTTCCTGACCAGGCTGTGGCGCTCAATCGAAAACAAGGCGCGGCAAAGTACGGCGCCGGCGCTGGTCCACGAGGACCTCAGCCTGGTATTCGAAGTAGTCCGCGACGTCCTCTCCCCTGATGTTGACCAGTTCATCGTGGACGACAAGGTGACCTACGATCGGGTACTCAACCTGCTGGACAACGTTAGCCCAGAGCTGCGTCAGTGCGTCAGCCTGCATAAGAAGAAGGAACCGGTCTTCGACCATTTCGGTATCGAGCAGGAAATATCCAAGGCCCTGCGCCGCAAGGTCTGGCTGCCCCAGGGCGGCTTCATCAGCATCGATCCGACCGAAGCGCTGACCGCCATAGATGTCAACACCGGCAAGTTCACCGGAACCGGCAGCCTGCAGGAGACGGTCCTGCGAACCAACATCGAGGCGTGCGATGAGATCGCCCGGCAACTGCGGCTGCGGGGTATCGGCGGTATCATCGTCATTGACTTCATTGATATGGACAATTCCCGGCACCGCAAGCAGGTCCAGGTAGCCCTGCGCACCGCCTTCGCCGCTGACCGCATGCGTACTCGGATTATGCACATCACCCGGTTGGGTCTGGTCGAGATGACGCGCAAGCGCACCGAAGAGAACCTGGCCCAGAAGCTCCAGGGCACCTGCCCATGGTGCAACGGCACGGGCAAGCTGCTCTCCGCCGAAAGCGTGGCGATGGAAGCGATCCGCCACCTGCGGGTCACCAGCTTCAAAGAGGATGCCGTCCTCGTCACGGCCGATCCCCTGGCCTGCATGGCGCTGATCGGGCCCCACGGTAGCGCTATCGAGCCATTGGAACGGGAGCTCGGCCTCCAGATATTTGTCCGGGCCACCCAGGACATCCACCCGGAGGAATTCGAGATCACCGCGAAAAGCTCGGAGCAACTGCGCCAGGAGCTGCGGCTGTTCGAGCCGCGTAGTACCGCTACTATCCATGCAGAGGGCATCCTCGCCATCCCCCATGCCGGGCTGGTAGCGCTGGTAGATGGCTGCATCATTGAGGTGCCCGAGGCTTCGGCGGATGCGGCCACACCACTGCGGGTGAAGATCACCAAAGCGACCAACTCCTACGCCCAAGCCACGCCGATCTGACCTCCTGCTGCGACCCGGGTACGGCGGGTACCGATCTATAGGAGCCGGTTCGGGCCGTAATTCACCGCTCGCGATAGCCAGGCACAATCGGAGCAGCAGGCCTGCCTGTTCGCGAGTGGTGTCCCCCGTGCTAGCACTAGGCTCCTGCCCCACGACAGTCCGCTTGCAAAATTCACCTTGATGCGTTATACTAAACTTCAGCAACACGCCCCGCGAAGCTACGGTTAAGCCAACCCAAGTGTACACTCGCGTCTGTCTGACACAGCCCAGAGGTCGCTGTTTGTGGTGCTGTCCACAGGGAGGGGCCTTTGATGCAGCAATTGGTAGTGGCCAAGAGCCGCCCGCTCACCGGCAGTATTACCATCAGCGGATCCAAGAATGGCACCCTGCCCCTGCTGGCCGCGGCAATGCTTGTCGAGGGCGAAAGCATTATCGAAAACGTGCCCGACATTCACGACGTGGGCACGATGATCCAGATGCTCCAGTCCCTGGGCATAAAGTGCACATTCCTCGGCCCGGGCGTGCTCAAGATTGATGCTACCGAGATCCGGTCCAGCCAGGCCCCCTATCATCTGGTCCGGCGCATGCGTGGCTCGTTTTATGTCGCCGGACCCCTGCTGGGGCGACTGGGCGAGGCCTATGTGCCCCTGCCGGGGGGATGCGTAATCGGCTCCCGACCGGTTAACTTTCACATCCGCGGGTTCAAGGCGCTCGGGACGCACGTTGAGGAGAAGTACGGCATCATGCGGGCGGAGGCTCCCGCGGGTCTGCACGGCTGTCGCCTCTACCTCGATCCCCGCTGGCGCAGCGTTGGCGCAACCATAAATGTCATGCTGGCGGCCACGCTTGCTGAAGGCACCACTATTATCGAAAACTCCTCCTGTGAGCCCGAAGTCGTAGCCTGCATTGAGTTCCTGCAACAGTGTGGCGCCGACATCACCGGCGGCGGCAGCAACACGTTGACTGTTCGAGGTGCAAAAAAACTGCACGGCACCAGGTTCGCTTCGATTCCTGATCGGATGGAAGCGGGCACCTTTATGTATGCCGTCGCTATTACCGGCGGCGACGTTGTTCTGCACAATGTCCGCCCGGACCACATGACAATGGTCATCGAGCATCTGCGCGAGGCCGGCGCACACATCGAAACCGGAGAGAACGAACTGCGGATTATCAGTAGCAGTGACCGCCCCCGGCCAGTAGACATGACCACAGCGCCCTACCCCGGATTCCCCACTGACTTGCAGCCCGCGCACGGCATACTGGCCGCGCGCGCCACAGGCAGGAGCGTGATTGAAGAAACGATATTCGATGCCCGCTACAACTACATTGACGAACTGGCCCGGATGGGCGCGGATGTTCGTATTGCCGGCGAAGTTGCCATCATCAATGGCGTGCCCAAGCTGACCGGCGCGCCGGTCGAGGCCACGGACGTGCGCGCGGCGGCCGCGCTGGTACTGGCCGGGCTATCGGCCGAGGGCCAAACCGTTATCGAAGGCGCTGAGTTCCTGGACCGCGGGTACGAGAACTTCGAGGCCAAGCTGCGGCGAGTCGGCGCTCCCATGGTGCGGCGGGGTCGCGACAACGGCAAGGAACTACTATGTTTGGCTTAGGAGACCGGCTCGGGATTGACCTGGGCACCTCCAATATTGTGGTTTATGCCTGGGGCCGGGGCATCGTCATTCGCGAGCCTTCGGTGGTAGCCGTAGAACAACGCACCCGCAAGGTAATGGCCGTTGGCCAGGAAGCTCAGGCGATGCTCGGTCGCACGCCGGGTAACATCGTCGCCACCCGGCCGCTGCGGGATGGCGTTATCGCTGACTACTCTATCACCCGCGAGATGCTGGCCTACCTGCTCCACAAGGCGTGCGGCACGCGCGGGCGGATTTTCAGGCCATTGGTGGTAATCTGCATCCCGTCAGGGGCGACCAGTGTCGAGCAGCGGGCGGCGCTGGACGCGGCCCGTTCCGCCGGGGCCCGCGACGCAATTCCCATTGAGGAGCCGATGGCGGCGGCAATCGGCGCCGGACTGCCTATTGCTATGCCGGGCGGGAATATGGTCGTTGACATTGGTGGCGGCACCACCGATATCGCGGTAATCTCGCTGGGCGGCGTAGTAGTGAGCGACTCGTTGCGTATCGGCGGCAACCATCTCGATGAGGCCATCACGCGCCACATCCGCCGGGTCTACAACCTGGACATTGGGGAGCGCACCGCGGAACTGGTCAAAATCCAGATTGGCTCGGCGATCCGCATCAGCGAAGAACAGCATATGGAAGTGCGCGGGCGGGATATTGTCACGGGCTTGCCCAAGACCATTCAAGTTGATTCGGCAGAGGTGCGCGAAGCCGTCAGCGAGAATATCTCGCAGATAATTGACGCAGTTAAGGCGATCCTGGAGCGCACTCCGCCGGAGTTGGCCGCCGACATTATTGAACGAGGTATCACTCTGACGGGTGGGCTGGCGCTCCTTCCCGGCATGGACCGGATTATAGAGCTGGAGACCAGTATCCCGGTGAATGTCGCCGAAGACCCCATATCGTCGGTCGCCGTCGGCACTGGGCGGGTCCTGGAAGAAGTTGATGTCCTGCGGGGACAGGCGGCCAGGGGACTTCGGCGAGCCCAGAGCTTGAGACCTCTTTGGCTATTCTGATTTATGGAGGTAGTCCACATGCGACTGGCAGAGCGGATGAGTCGGTTGGGTACCGAGACTGCTTTCGATGTGCTGGCCCGCGCCAAGCAGCTCGAGGCCCAGGGCAAACCGATAATCCATCTGGAGATCGGTGAGCCCGACTTTGATACCCCCCAGCACATTATTGACGCCGCTTCTGAGGCGCTCAACTCGGGCTGGACTCACTACGGTCCGAGTGCCGGCGACCCGGAACTTCGGGCGGTTATTGCCGAGCATATTCAGAAAAGCCGCGGCTTCCCTGTAGAGCCGGAGGAAGTCGTGGTAGTGCCCGGAGCCAAGCCGATTATCTACTGGGGCATCACTGCCCTGGTTGACCCCGGCGACGAGGTAATTTACCCTAATCCCGGCTTCCCCATCTACGAATCTATGATCAACTTCTGCGGCGGCGTGCCGGTGCCCATCCCGCTGCGTGAGGAAATTGAGTTCCGCCTCGATCCGGCCGAGCTGGCCGACCTGGTCAGCGACAAGACCAAGATGATCATCATCAACTCGCCGCACAATCCTACCAGCGGCGTCCTGACGTGGGAGGACCTGGAGGCTATTGCCGAGATAGCCATGGCGCGAGACATAATGGTGATGACCGACGAGCCTTACGAACTCATCCTGTACGAGGGCGAGCACTACAGCATCGGTGCAGTGGACGGAATGAAGGACCTCACCATTCTACTGGATTGCTTCTCCAAAACCTTCGCGATGACCGGCTGGCGGCTGGGCTACGGGGTAATGAACCGGGAGCTGGCCGCGCAGATTGCCAAGCTCCAGACCAACTGCACCTCCTGCACGACCAGCTTTGTCCAGCGCGCCGGAATTGCTGCCCTCCAGGGGCCAATGGAACCGAGTATGGCGATGGTCGCCGAGTTCAAGAAGCGCCGCGACATCGTCGTGGATGGACTGAACTCAATCCCGGGAATCAGTTGCTTGCGCCCGCACGGTGCCTTCTACGTCTTCCCCAACGTCACCGAAACCGGCTACGACTGCCGCGAACTGGCCGACAAGATACTCGAGGAGGCCAACGTCGCCGTGCTGTCGGGCACTGCCTTCGGTGAGTACGGCGAGGGTTACCTGCGCCTGTCCTACGCTAACTCGGTGGAGAATCTCCAGGAAGCCATCCACAGGATAAGCGAGCTGCTCAGCTAACTGACACTGATAGGCGCCAAGACCAGCTTTGTGACCGGATACCAGAGGCGGGGCATCTTTCCCAGGTGTCCCGTTTCTGTCCCAACGAGGAGTACTCAGCTATGATCCTGGTGCTGTGCTGCAATGCAGCGATGGACCGAACCTACCAGGTTGATCACTTCCGGGCCGGTGGCTTCCATCAAACCAGCCAATTTCGCGTGGCTGCCGGCGGCAAGGGGATCAATGTCGCCCGCATGCTGCGCAACCTCGGCCAGGAAGTCATGGTCAGTGGCTTCGCCGGGGGGATGATCGGGCGCTTCATACTTACCGACCTGCGCAACTACGAAATCAAGCCGGCGTTCGTCCAGATCGCCGAGCAGTCCCGCCTGTGCCAGAACTTCGTTGACTCGGTCAATCACACCGAGACGCGGGTGGACGAGGCCGGGCCGCTGATCAGCCCCAATGAACTGCGCCAGATGGTGCGACTGTGGAAAAGAGTGCTGGCTCAAACCGATATCTCCATTGCAGTTATCTCCGGCAGCACTCCGCGCGGTGTGCCTGATACGCTCTACCACGACTTGATCACTCTCGCCCACGAGGCTGATATTCCCGTGGTACTCGATGCCCATGATGCGCTCCTGGCGCATGCGATCCCCGCCCGGCCCACCATTATCACCCCCAACATTAGCGAATTGCAGACGCTGGTGAATAGCCCCGTGTCTGTACCCCAGGGAGTCCAGGAGGCGGCAGGCGAACTGATCGAGGGCGGGATCGAGCTCGTACTGACTTCGATTGGTCCCCGGGGTGCCATCGCGGTCACCGAATCCGGCTCCTGGATGATTGAGCCTGCGCAAATCGAAGTGGTCAGCCCGGTAGGCAGCGGGGATGCTATGGTCGCCGCACTCGTCGCCGCTACTGCCGAACGACTACCACTGCCCGAGCGTCTAAAATGGGCGGTAGCCGCGGGTACGGCCAATGCGGCCACCTTTGGCGCCTCGGTATGCGACCGGGCGGCAATCGAGGCTCTGTTGGACGACACTAGCTTGACACCGCTGGACTGAAGGGTCTAGACTGTATATGCAATATAAGTGCCCTATCTTATGAGTATTGGCGGTCCCGATGAGCAAAGACAATGTTAGCAGGCGAGATTTCCTGCGGGGGACCCTGGCGGCAGGCGCTGGTGTGGTAGGTGGCAGCCTGCTCGGCTGCAAATCGGCCGGCTCTGAAGATGCCGTCGGAGCCGAGCCAGAACCCAAGGTAGCCCAGGCACCTGCCGGCCCTGCGGCTCCCAATACCACGGAGAAAAGCCGGGTTATCCACTTGAACTCGGCCAATGCCTTCGATTTACAAACCGGCCAGGCCGACTACCAAGCCGTCAAGAATATGGTGCAAACCGGCATCTGCTACCTGACCGGCGATGCCGACCCCATTCAGGCCTGGCAAAGGTTTGTCGGCCCCAATGACCGCGTGGGCCTTAAGATCAACTGCCTGGGACGGCCGCTCTTCTTCAACGATGTCACCTTACTGCGCGTGCTCAAAGAGCAGCTTACGGCTATCGGCGTACCAGCGGAGAGCATCATAGTATTCGACCGATATTATTCGCACCTTGTCGCCTGCGGATTCACCATCGGCCAGCAGGCGGATGGAAGCTGGGTTCTCGCTACTGAATCCAGAGCCGCTCAGAACAGGCCCGGCCGACCGGGCTACGACGATAGCGTCACCCAGAGCTTCCACCCGGCCGGCGGCAAGCCCGCGGAGAGCGCCCCCTGCAGCAATATCGTCACCCAGCAAGTAACCAAGCTCATTAACATACCCATCCTCAAGACGCACGGCAGTGCTGGCGTGACGCTGGCGCTGAAGAATCTCGCGTTCGGTGTCTTCCGGCATACCAAGAGCGCTCACAATGGCAAATGCGATCCGTACATCCCGGCGATGTGCTCCAACGCGGTTCTCCGCCAGAAGACGGTCCTGACTATCCTCGATGGCCTCAAAGGCCAGTACGACGGCGGTCCGGCTGGCAAACCACAATTCCAGTGGGCGCAAGGCAGCATCTGGCTGGGCACCGACCCGGTGGCCATTGACTTCCTGGGCGCCCAGGTCATTAACCAGGTCCGCCAGCAACACGGCAAGGGACCAATCCGTAACGACCACATGAAACACATTTTCACCGCCGCACAGATGGGGATTGGGCACGCGAGCGAAGCGCAGATTGAAGAAGTAGCCGTACCCGTGTAGAGCTTGGTTAACCCGGGGCGGGCAATCAGCCGCAACGCCCGACCCTTTTGAACACACAAGCGTCTAATAAAGCAAGCGCAGGAGGGGTTTAGCTATGTTTGGACTGGGAACTCAAGAGCTGCTGCTGATATTGCTGCTGGTTCTGATCTTGTTCGGGGCCAAGAAGATCCCGGAGATTATGCGCGGACTGGGGCAAGGCATCCGGGAGTTCAAGCAAGCCTCCCAGGAAGCCGTGGACGAGGTCAAAGCCCTGACCGAGGACTCGTCTGATCACTCAGACAGCGGCGATAGCCCCATTGTCGGGTAAAGCCAGCGGGATAGAAACATGAGCAGACTTACGAGGCTACCACTCATCCTGGCCGCGGTGGCGCTGTTGCCGGTGGGTCTCAGCGCAGAATCCCTGCTGGCCGGCTTTCTGCCCAAGAGCGGACAGCTTGGCGACTGGCAGATAATGCCCGAAACTGATCGGGGCGGGGTCAGCGACGAGCAGCTCTACCCGATCTACGACGGCGCCGTGCCTGACCTGCGCGAAAAAGGCCTGCACTCGGCGCACCAACGGATATTCGAAAACGGCGAAAAACGCCTGACGCTGGATATGTACCGCTTCAGAAACTGGCAGCAGGCCAAAGCCTACTACCTGCCCCACCGCCAGACCCAAACCGGCGGCGCCTCTTGTACTATCTACAACGATATCAAGCAACAGGCCTTCGTAGCCGAAGCCGCCGGCAGCATCATGGGTATGTTCTGGCAGCGCAACTATGTCTGCACCGTCGGCATGCAGGGCCGCGGCACCACCGACCGCGCCACCGTCAAGTCCTTCCTGACTTTCATTTCCAATAAGATAAAGAAGCGTTATCAGAAACAGGAGTAGGACTTAGGGCCGTGCTGGGCGAAGAACGGAATCGGGAAGCTCACCCGGTTCCGTTTTACTATCAGATGGCACAATAATGGGGAGCAATGCGGCCATGCTGGAGCTATACAACACGGCAGCTCGCCAACAACAGCCCTTCGAGCCCGCCGATGGCAAGATCGCCCGGGTCTACTCCTGCGGGCCGACGGTTTATGACGTCGCCCACGTCGGTAACCTGCGTACCTTCGTCTTTAGCGACATCCTCTGCCGCTACCTGGCCTTCAAGGGCTGGGAGGTCCATCAGGTGATGAACATCACCGACGTGGACGACAAGACCATCGCCGGCGCAATCAGCGAAGGCCTTTCTCTCGCGGAGTACACCGAGAAGTACACGCAGTACTTCTTCGAGGACCTCCAGACGCTGAACATAAAGCCGGCCTCGAAATACCCGCGCGCCACCGACCACATCGAGCAGATGCAGGCGCTCGTCCAGACGCTGCTCGACCAGGGCCACGCCTACGAGGTGGACGGCAACGTCTACTTCGACATCTCCAGCTTCCCCGCCTACGGACGCCTGTCGGGGGTTCACACGACGGGTCTGACCAAATGTGGCTTCAGCCGCCTCAACGATGAGTACGACCGCGAGGAGGCGGGCGACTTTGCCCTCTGGAAGGCCGCCAAGCCCGACGAGCCGTCCTGGGACAGTCCCTGGGGACCCGGGCGGCCCGGCTGGCACATTGAGTGCTCGGCGATGTCAATGGAATACCTGGGCGAGACGCTGGAC